>CADBSW010000034.1 GCA_902797505.1 uncultured Prevotellaceae bacterium
TATCAACAACGAAAGGAGGAGATGATGAAGTTATGGCAGAAGATAAAACGGATCATTTCAGAATACCCAGGTAATATAATGAAGAAGAAATATTTAGCTCTCATCCCCTTTTTGTTAATTATATATTTTTATTCTCCTATTCATATAAAAAAAAATGATTGGAAGAATAATGGCGGAGGTCGTATTTCAGATTTTATACGTTTTGATGAAACTAATTATTTTGAATTAAAGTGGCCATACATATATAAAAGACAAGAAAAGTCTGGGGTTATTGTTTTTTGCTTTTATGATCGCCTGTGGGTTTATTCATATAAATCAGGTGCTGACCATGGAATAAGTGCGTATGTTGCAAAAGATCATTTGGGGACTCTGAAATGATCCGTTTTGGTTTCAGACAACTTGCATGATCGATCGGCGTTTTTCCATGGAGTTTGGGAAGGGATTTGTACTCATGCGTATATTCTCAACGGACAGTGCAATGGTGTCATTCGTAAAGAGTAAGGATCAAAGCGGGACGGAGCTGAAATGGTCTGTTCAAAATACTGAAAGATACTGTTGTGCAATAAAAACAATAATGAAGGAGGAGATATGATTATTTGTGAAGCAATCATTATCTCGTGATCAAAACAAGTTGTTTTGGTTAGGAGAAGGTGATAAAACCCCATGGGAAAAGTCATTTTATCTAAAGCAAAACAAGTTGTTTTGGTATTATGAAGGCCTATGAAGGCAAAAATCTTGCCTTCATTCGTGCAATTCATTGATTATTAACTCCTTATACAAAATATGAAGGCAAACTCGATTTTGAGAAAAAAATACGGTATGAAATAAAGGATTAATTTCTTTGCGTTTCACTCGCTTAATTGTATCTTTGGCTTTGGCTGCGCCGAAGAAACGCACGCTCGACATAAAAAAACAATAAATTATTTTTTTCTGTACTCGCTTAATTGTATCTTTGCACAGTGAGACAAACCTTAAAATAATAGAAATGGAGAATCGCGACATACGAAAGACAGGAATGATCGTGGCATTGCTCGCCGCCTTGACGATGCTTCCCTTCCTGGGAGCCACGGAGTTTTACACCAAAGGAGAACCGAGAGAGGCTATCGTGGCCGTCACGATGCTGAAGGATAACAACTGGATACTACCGATGAACAATGGTGGTGACCTGGCGTATAAACCCCCTATGCTGCACTGGTGCATCGCCTTGTTATATAAGGTGACGGGCGTGATGAACGAGTATCTCTCACGTCTTCCCTCCGCCTTGTCATATATCGCCCTGATCATTGCTACGTTCTTTTTCTTTGCCAGACATAGTAACAGAGAAAAAGGACTATATACTGCCTTGCTCGCGCTGACAGCCTTTGAATTGCACCGCGCGGGAAATGTGTGCAGGGTGGATATGATGC
The DNA here is from genome assembly GCA_902797505.1 of uncultured Prevotellaceae bacterium. GTDB lineage: Bacteria > Bacteroidota > Bacteroidia > Bacteroidales > Bacteroidaceae > Prevotella. The sequence continues at coordinate 1,407 of CADBSW010000034.1, forward strand.
TAACCACCTTCGTCGTGGCGGCTATCTATCTCTATTACAACTGGTTTGCCAAGGGGTGCAAGGGGTGGCCCCTGTGGGCCGTCGTATGCATGAGTGCAGCAACCTTGACAAAAGGACCAGTAGGTATAATCCTGCCCACGATGGTCATCGGTGTCTACCTGCTGCTCTACAGACTGCGGTTCGTGCCGATTCTCAAGGTGGCGATATGCACGCTCCTCGCCCTGATATTACCTGCACTATGGTATTGGGCAGCCTATCAGTCAGGCGGCGACACCTTCCTGCAGTTAGTCATGGAAGAGAACTTTGGTAGGTTCACCGGTCAGATGACCTACTCCTCGCATGAGAAACCGATATGGTACAACTTCCTGACACTGGCATGGGGATGGTTGCCATGGACTGCAGCACTCTTAGTGTCTCTGTTCTTCCTTCCCAAGGGAACACTCTCATGGCAACGAGCCAAGGCATTCATCGCAAAAAGGCAGTTGCCCGAGCCATCCGTCACAAGCTACTCATGGTTGGCCTTCCTGCTGATCCTTCTCTTCTACTGCATCCCCACCAGCAAGCGCAGCACCTACCTGTTGCCCTGCTATCCCTTCATGGCATTCCTCTTGGCGAAATACCTTATCTATATTATAAAAGAGTTGAACCTGTCGGTGAAGAAGATCAGATGGACATTCATCGGTGTGATAGGTATCTATATGTTGGTAGACGGCCTCATCGTGCCACTATCCGTCAAGAAGAAATACGACCGTCCGTTGGCTAACTATATCCAAGCGACATTCCCTAACGAAGAGATATATTCATACATATCAGATCCCTTCCTGCGTTTCTTCTGCACAAACTACTACCTGCACGACCGTATCCTCTCGTTCGAGAAGAAAGGACAGACCGCTGAACAGCGAAAGAATACCAAAACGCCTGCTGCAGGTATCCTGATGATCGCAGAGAAAGAACAAGAGGCGTTTAATAAGAAATATGGAAACAAGTATCAGCTTGTTCCCATATCTCACACGGTCAATAAGATGACCGAACAGAAGTCGCGTATCTTCTTCTATAAGTTCAGGGAGCGGTCGACGAAATAAAGCGGGCGCCGCTTCACCTCTGAATAGATCTTTCCGATATAGGTGCCGATGACACCTAAGGCTGTGGTTACCACACCACCGATGAACCACAGGGATACGAGGATGGAGGTCCATCCCTGGATGGTATGGTCTTTGATGTACTCATAGACGGCCCAGACAATGGCAAGAACAGATACCACCATCATGATCAGTCCGATGATTGTGATGAACTGCAGGGGAGCTACAGAGAAAGAGGTAATACCGTCGAACGACAAGCGGATCATCTTACTGAGCGGATATTTCGTGGTGCCTGCCTCGCGCTCTTTACGGTCGTAATACACAAAGCCCTCCTTAAAACCGACCTTCCTGACCATTCCACGAAGGAAAAGGTTACGCTCAGGATACTGCAGGAGTGCTTTTACGGCACGCTTGCTCATCAACCGGTAGTCGGCATGATTATAGATAATATCGTTGTCGGCTTTTTTCATCAACAGATAGAAAGCCTGTGCCGACCAACGTTTGAAGAAGCTGTCGGTGGTGCGCTGTTTCCTTACACCGTACACCACATCACATCCCTCCTTAAACTGGCGCACCATGTCGATGATCGTGTTCTCATCATCCTGTAAGTCGGCATCGATGGTGATCATCGCGTCGAACTTCTCCACGGTCTCAGAAAGACCGGCCCATACACAGCGCTGATGACCCACGTTACGCGACAGTTTGATTCCCGACACGTGTGCATCCTCCTTACACATCTGTTCGATAAGCTGCCATGTGGCATCACGACTGCCATCGTCGACAAAGACAAGATTTGTCTGGGCATCCTCCTTACTGAGTTCTACGATGATTTTCTGCAGTTTGCGGTAGGTAAGCGGCAACACCTCCTCCTCATTATAACAAGGGAGGATAATAGCTATTTTATTCTGCTTGATGGATTCTGTCATTTCGATGATTATTATTGAGGGGATAAAGTTAGTTGGAAAAGCATTAGATTAGCCATAATCGTTGTTACAATTCTATTACAAAAGTTTATTTGTATTAAACGGAAGAATGTTAATCAAATCTATTTATTGTAATTAAATATTACATTTAAGTACATACCACCGAATTGCTCGTCTTAAATTCAGATAATATATTATTAAAAAATTATGAAGAAAATAGGTTTACTATTGGTAATGTTAGTTGGATTCAGTGCAGTATCTTTTGCACAGTATCCTTCACTGACAGCAGAGGCAGCACAGCTCGTTGACTCTTTGAAGAGATCATGGCGCATACATGCTGATTCTGCATGGGAAAAAGCATTCCCTATTGTTGTTCAGGAAGCTATGGAAGGACGCCCCTACGTACCCTGGGCCAGTCGTCCATACGATTTAAGACAAGCAAAGATTCCCGCATTCCCCGGTGCTGAGGGTGGTGGTATGTACACCTTCGGTGGTCGTGGCGGCAAGGTGCTCGTTGTCACCAACCTCAACGATTCAGGTCCTGGTTCTTTCCGTTGGGCTTGTGAGCAAGGTGGTGCCCGTATCGTGGTATTCAACGTGAGTGGTATCATCCGTCTGAAGTCACCGATCTATGTACGCGCTCCGTATATCACCATTGCCGGACAGACAGCTCCCGGTGACGGTGTATGTATCGCCGGCGGTTCTTTCCAGGTTGACACTCATGACGTGATCGTTCGTCACATGCGTTTCCGCAGAGGTGAGACATTGGTATGGGATCGTGAGGATTCCTTCGGTGGTAACCCTATCGGTAATATCATGATCGACCACTGTTCTTGTGAGTGGGGATTGGACGAGAACATCTCTTTCTATCGTCATATGTATGATATGCACGACGGAAAGGCTTCTCGCAAGAGTCCTACTGTCAACGTAACGATCCAGAACACCATCTCTGCCAAGGCTCTCGATACTTGGAACCACTCTTTCGGTTCTACCATCGGGGGTGAGAACTCTACCTTCATGCGTAACCTGTGGGCAGACAATACCGGACGTAACCCGTCAATCGGTTGGGGTGGCGTATTCAACTTCATCAACAACGTGGTTTACAACTGGGTACACCGTACAGCTGATGGTGGTGAGTACAGCACCATGTCAAACTTCATCAACAACTATTACAAGCCAGGTCCTCTCACTCCGAAGAACACAGCTGTCGGCCATCGTATCATCAAGGCTGAGAGCCGTAGTCAGAAACTGTTCCCATACAGACAGTTCGGTCGTGTATATGCTGTAGGAAACATCATGGAAGGCAATGAGCGAGTAACCAAGGACAACTGGGATGGTGGTATCCAGACATCCGACGGTGATGGTAACCTCACTCCTACAGAGGCTGCCGTGATGCGCAGCAACGAACCGTTTGCTATGCCTCCTCTCACCATTATCGACAGCGATAAGACCTTCGACTATGTGATGGAGAACGTAGGTGCTACCCTGCCTATTCGTGATATCGTTGACCAGCGTGTGATCGATGAGGTACGTACCGGTCAGGCATACTATGTGAAGGAGTTGCCGAAAGACAATCCTTACGGTGATATGTGGGGTCTGTCTCCCAAGAGCATGAACGAGGAAGGTTTCTTTAAGTTTCGTCGTCTGCCGAATGACAGTTATAAGAAAGGTATCATCACCGATCCTCGTCAGATGGGTGGCTATCCTACCTATAAAGGAAAGGCTTACAAAGACTCCGACGGTGACGGTATGCCCGATGCATGGGAGAAGAAGAACGGTCTGAACCCCAACGATCCTTCTGATGCCAACAAGGATTGCACCGGTGACGGATACACCAACATCGAGAAGTACATCAATGGTATCAGCACCAAGGAGAAGGTGGATTGGACTGACCTGAAGAACAATCACGACACATTGAAAGGCAAGAAGAGTCTGATGGACTAAAGATTCTGGACCATCATCATAAAAAAGAGCACCTCACTGAAAGGTGCTCTTTTTATTTGTGTAATCAATTACATCGCTTCAATTATCGGCGTTCTGTATAGCCTTCCTGATGACAGACTTGAGCCTTCTCTTCTCAGTAACTGTCAACGGGAAGATATTTTTACAGATATATCTTCTGACATAATCATTACCTGTGGTTAAGTTCTCTTTTTCACTTGCCATAATATGGGATCTTTATGAAAAAGACGCAGCCTAACTACTTATGTACTCAAATAAAAATGTTTGTTTTAGAGGAAAAATTGCGTAATCTCAAGATACTACGGTGCATCAGGTTACGAACACTCTGATAACTGATGCCCATGATCCTGCAAATCTCGTCGTACTTACGCTGCTCGATATAATACAGGTGGATAATCTGGCGCTGGCGCGGGGAGAGCATATCAAAGGATTTCTTGACAAAGTTGGTCAACGACTGCTCACGCTCCATGCGCTCACGGTTGTATTCATCGGTCTCTGCGATACCACGCATCATACTATCGTCTATCTCGTTGTCGCACAGACGTACATTACGACGGAACTCGTCGTTAATACGATTCTTCAGGGAAACATACAGATAACTATCGATGTTATTGACAGAATCCAAGATATTCTTCTTTGTATACAGTTTTACAAAGACATCCTGGATGCAGTCTTTTATCATCTCTCTGTCGCTCGTAAATCGTGATCCGAACGCAAAAAGGTTATCTACATGTTTGTCATACAACTGACCGAAATCTACCATTATTGTTTAGAGATAGCTTGAACGTAGTATTTAAGTTGCTGCGAATTTACAAAGAATATTTCGAATAACAATAAATTGTTGCGATATTTTTTCTTTTTTCGCCCAAATTTATCATTATTTATTAAAATTCCGCAAAAAACTACGTTTCTCGAAATTAATCGAAAATAATCAAGCTATTTCTTTTCTAACCAATAAACAGCTCCGCTCTTAGCTCCCGGGATAGTCAGCTTACCATTACTCTTGATGGATTTGTTAACCATTTTTACCTCACCACTACGCTGAGCCACCTCATACAGACGATACTGTCCGGCAGCAGCATTGACGGTTGGCTGGTCACCCCTTGCATAGACAACATATCCCTTATCGGCATTTCCTAATACCAGACAGTCCTGACCATCAGAAGGTTTCATCGTCGGGATAGCCTCAGCCAAGGTCGCATTCTGAATATTCAGGTTAGGCAGAGAACCACCGGCCATCATGACAGCCCATCCGGCAGAGTTGTAAGAAGGAGAATAATACATCACCGCCTTCTCAGGATAACGGTCACGGTATTCGCGCACTGCCTTATATACCTCGTTGAAGCCTACCGATCCTTGTGGGTACTTACGGATCCACTGACGGGGAGCCATGTTCTTTCCCTCTTGTGCAGCCCACAAGCCCTTGGTATTATAATGCCAGTAACGGATGTCGATGATGTCGATGACTTTACCGAGAACAGGATCTGCCAGCAACTCATCCTGTGCATCCTTCGTACAACTGATAGCGATCAACGGATGTTTGCCCGTCTCTTTCTCCCACTCTGCAATAGTCTCCAACCAGAAACGAGTGAAGTGCAACGGACCCGTATACTCGGCACTGATCATGTGAACTACATTAGGCTGGTCGGCCAACTGCTCCAGACACATACGGATATACTGTTTGTGTAAGGGGCGCAGTGCCTCGCTCTTCTCGTTATAGAACTGCTCCGCGATAAAGATTCGCTTATCTCCTGCGAAAGGAACGGGCTCTGGGAAGTCGGTGCCATTGATATTATTGACAGGACGCCACGGACAGTCTACCCAGTGGGCACCAGCCTCCAGGATATTATGCTGGAAGTAATGCTGCTGGAAGAGCATGATACCTTTTGACAAGCCCTTGGAAGCAAACTCCCTCAGACGACTGAAATACCACTCATTAGGTTTGGTCAGATCATATCTGCTCAGTCCGTCGAAGGCGACGCCCTCTCCCGAACGTGCGAAAGCCTGCTCATAGAATGGTGGACACACATCACCATTAGCACGGCGTACACGCTCATGGTCTGTACGGCGCAGGTCATACCACAGTCCGTAGTGATGATACATAGCGGTAAAACGATGTTTATCTAAGTAGTTGACTACCGAGTCAATACGGTCGGTCCATCCGGTACCCTCCCTACCCGGCACGAATCGTGTGATAGCCGGACGAGCACCACGCTTTGTGAAATTATCCTTCACGCTGCCCGACCACCAGGGAATATCATACTGATTACCGGTGATGAGTTTGTTATCCAGGGTAATCACACCATTCTTGATGGCAAGCTTTGCTTGTGCAGGACTTGCGGTAGTCTTACCTTTCTTGATCTTATCGATGGTGGGAACACCCTCTGTAGACAGGGATGCCGTGAAAGGCACCTTGTCGATCTGCATCTCCATGGTGACGCGCGGCTGGGTCAACGACTGCTGAGCCATGGCCATGGCCTGCTCGATGGTAGGACTGGTCGTCACGATACCCTCATGACGGATGATATAAGCTTCCACTTTTCTGCCAGTACGTTTCTCCAACTGATCATAGAACAGACAGAAAGGATTGACGAACGCATTACTGCTGGTCCACTCTCCGTTGCCACTGAACGTACCCCATGCGCCATGGGCACTACAACGGTTGTCGGCATCGGGTGAGTAGCACCACAAGGTTGATGCTGTACACTGCCACAACATAGAGTTGGCGGTGTTCCAACCTGTTCCAAAATTAAACTGCTCTACATTACCGAGGTGGAGATCATGGCCATCAATATTCACGATGTCGAACAGCAGTCCGGCAGCCCATGAGCCCACAGAACCACTGAAATGATGTGCATTGATGGCATCACACTGAACAAAGGCATTCGGACCGGCAGCCAGCGCACCGGCACAGAAGTCGTGCATACCGTCATAAGAGGCAATACGCTGGAAAAGGCACTGCTGACCACGGGTGGTAAAGACATTTCTGCGCCATCCGCCAAGTTCTGAAACCGGTTCTTTGGCTATACAGTCCTCTACGGTGATCCTACTGGTATGTTTCTGCAGATTGACGGCCGAGCCGGCGAAATGCTTGAAGTCAACCTTACGTACCCAACTGTCACGCGCATTCTCCATCCGCACACCGTCCCAACAGTGATCCTCATCCTTCTTATTCCAGTTGTTCACCTCAGAGACTAACGACAGATTCTCCACACCACACTCGTTAATCTCTCCCTGGTTATAACCCTTTACTAAGAAAGCACCACCGAACTCCTTTGAGATAGTGGTTGTCAACGGGGCATCTACGGTTATCTTATTACCTTCAACAGCAACAACCGTGCGATCCCAAGTGATATCGATATCACCCGGTTTCCATCCGGTATAACCATCTCCGCCACCAAACTCTTGCATGTTCAGAGAATGTATCCATTCAACGGTCGACGGACGAGTGACCTGAACGCGGTCGCCCACCTTCAGCGATGCGGCATGAGAGACGGCAAACGAGCAACTGCCGGCCATCACCTTACTGTCGGTAATCCTGATGGTGTCACCACCACGGTAGGTGTTTACACCTTCTATATATATAAGGGCTCCACGATCTACACCTCTTTTAATAAGGGTGGTCTTACCACGTCCCATACCACGGATGACGATACCGGAGGTGTTGATGCGCAAGGGATTATCGATATTGAATACGCCTTCACCCAAAAGCACCGCACCGCGTGAACCGTTCACATCCGGCTTCTTGGCTGCCAGATAGTCGATAGCCTGCTGTATGCGAGCACTGTTATCACCGTTGATCGGCGTAACATAGATGCCGACGGCCACATTGGGGATATCCACTTCTGAGGCATGGTAGCCGCAAGTGGAGTAATCCATCGGTACATACAACTGTTTCGGGGCTTTCTTCTGTGCCTGCATCAGGGCACAACAGGTTATCACAACCAGCAATAAGGAGAATCTTTTCATCATGAAATTATTTTATTTCTTACAAGACGCTTAAGACAACGGTTTGTAACAATCATTATTTCCACTTCTCTCATTTATTGGATAAAATCCTCACGCTCGAGAAAAGAAACGAGCTTCTTTTCTTCTCGCTTACTCGGATTTTTCGTACCTTTGGATAAGGTACTTGCATTCGGCAATACAAAAGAAAAAGAATTTTCTTTTGCATTTCTCTCATTAAATCGTACCTTTGCAGCATGGTACTGAATTATATTTGGATTGCATTCTTTATTATCGCCTTCATCATCGCATTGGTGAAGCTGATATTCTTTGGCGACATGGAGGTGTTTCCGGCTATGATGGACGCTACATTCTCCTCGTCGAAGACAGCGTTTGAAATATCTTTAGGTCTCACCGGCGTGCTCTCACTATGGTTGGGCATCATGAAGATCGGTGAGGAAGGAGGCGTCATCAACGTCTTCTCCAGACTCTTGAGTCCGGTATTCACCAAACTCTTTCCCGATATCCCTAAGGGGCATCCCGCCACGGGAAGTATCTTCATGAATATCGCCGCCAACATGCTGGGCCTCGACAATGCCGCCACGCCGTTAGGTCTGAAGGCCATGGAGCAGTTGCAGGAGATCAATACGAAGAAAGATACGGCCAGTAACCCGATGATTATGTTCTTAGTATTGAACACCTCAGGACTCACCATCATCCCCATCGGCATCCTGGTGTACAGGGCACAGTTAGGGGCCGCACAACCTACGGATATCTTCATCCCTATCCTGTTGGCTACCTTCTTCTCTACGTTGGCCGGCGTGATCGTCACCAGTCTGTATCAGCGCATCAACCTGCTGAACCGCACCCTGCTGCTCACCTTGGGAGGTCTGTGCTTGGCAGTAGCCACTGTGATGTGGGGATTCTCACAGTTTGACAAAGACCAGATGAATGTGATAAGCACTGCCGTTGCCAATATCCTGCTGATGACGATTATCATCGGTTTCATCGTGGCAGGCATGCGTAAGAAGGTGAATGTCTACGATGCCTTTATCGAGGGTGCGAAGAACGGATTCACCACAGCCGTACGTATCATTCCTTACTTAGTGGCTATCCTCGTAGCCATTGGTGTCTTCCGTGCCTCAGGAGCGATGGATGCCTTGATCAACGGCATCGAATGGAGTGTAGCTGCCTGTGGTATGGATGCCGAGTTTGTCAAGGCCCTTCCTACCGCACTGATGAAGCCACTCTCAGGCAGTGGTGCCCGCGGTATGATGGTGGACACGATGACAGCCTACGGGGCAGACTCGTTTGCAGGCAGACTGAGTTGTATCTTCCAAGGAAGTACCGACACCACCTTCTATATCTTAGCTGTATACTTCGGTAGTGTGGGCATTAAATATACACGGCATGCGGTAACATGCGGTCTGCTGGCCGACCTTGCCGGCATCATCGCGGCGATCTTCATCGCTTATTTCTTCTTCGGATGATATAGATTAAGTGAAGAGTGAAGAGTGAAGAGTGAAGAATTTAAGTGAAAAGTGAAGAGTGAAGAGTGAAGAGTGAAGAATTTAAGTGTAGAGTGAAAAGTGAAGAGTGAAGAGTGAAGAATTTAAGTGTAGGATGAAAAGTGAAGAATTTTGCGAGTAAGCGAGTGCAGAGCTAAGTTTTACTTAAGCTATGCCGAGCGTGAGCAAAATCGCCGAAGGCAGTGAAGAATAATAAGGACGTTTTATAAGTAAAGAACTCCGTCACTCTGTGTCTCTGTGTTGAGAAATTGAGATTGAATAAAAATAAAGCAAATATGGCAAATCTGAAATCATTAGTCAAGGATACGGCGATATACGGACTGTCGAGCATTGTAGCCAGATTTATCAACTATCTGTTAGTGCCCATACAGACCGCCCGTTTTGCTGCCTCAGGAGGTGAATACGGCATTATCACGAATGTGTATGCCTATGTGTCGCTACTCATCATCTTGCTGACCTTCGGCATGGAGACGACCTTCTTCCGCTTTATGAGTAAGGAGGGAGAAGACCCGAAGAAAGTCTATTCCACCACGCTGACCATGCTCCTGATGAGCACTGTCATCTCGATACTGTTGGTCATGACATTCCTGCACCCGATCGCCGCAGCGGCAGGTTATGCCGATCATCCGGAGTACGTGGCAGTGATGTTCATCACCGTGGCGATCGATGCTTTCACCGCCATCCCCTTTGCCTATCTGCGTTATCTGCACCGGCCTATTAAGTTCGCCACACTAAAAATCATCAATATCCTGCTGAACATCACGCTGAACATTCTCTATCTCATCGTTCTGCCTGCCCTTCAGTGGGATCCCTTTGGTATATACGACGAGCAGTTCACCCTCGACGTGGCCTTCGTCTTCTATATCAACCTATTCTGCACCTGTGCCACCCTGCTGATGTTGTGGAAGGAATGGGGCGGCAGGAAGTTTGTCATCGACAAACCAACGTGTAAGCGGATGCTCAGCTACACCTGGCCGCTGCTCATAATGGGACTGGCAGGACAACTGAACCAGGCGGCGTCGCAGATCTTGTTCCCGTATCTCTTCGACGGATCACAAGAGGAGGCTCGTGCACAATTAGGTATCTATGGTGCATGTATCAAGATTGCCATGATCATGGTGATGATCACCCAGGCTTTCAGGTTCGCCTACGAACCGTTTGTCTTCGGCAAGTCGAAAGAGAAAGACAACCGTGAGACCTACGCCCAAGCCATGAAGTTTTATCTCATCTTCACCCTCTTGGCCTTCCTGGCTGTGATGGGATACATGAATATCCTGAGATACCTCATCGGTTCCGACTACTGGGAGGGCCTCAAGGTGGTACCTATCGTCATGGCTGCCGAGATTATGTTCGGCGTGTTCTTCAACCTGTCTTTCTGGTATAAGTTGACAGACAGGACTATCTGGGGAGCCTACTTCTCAGGTATCGGTGCTATCGCCCTTATCACCATCGACATCCTGTTTATCCCGAGATTCAGTTATATGGCCTGCGCATGGGCAGGTGTTGCGGCATACGGCACGTCGATGCTGCTCTCTTATTTCATCGGACAGCGCTACTACCCCATCTCCTATCCTATCAAGGATATGGCTATCTATACCCTTCTGGCTATTGTGTTGTTCGGAGGGATCCAGTTGGCAAACGCCCACCTCTCCTTCTGGGGAGCCCTCATCGTCAATACGCTGCTCATCCTCCTCTTCATGGCGTACATCATCAAGAAGGATCTGCCGTTGAGGATGTTTAGAGTGTAGAGTTGAGAGTGTAGAGTGTAAAGTGTAGAGTGTAGAGTGTAGAGTTGAGAGTGTAAAGTGTAAAGTGTAGAGTGTAGAGGTTAGACCCTCGTTGTCGAGAGATTGCGGATCAAGTCCGCAATGAGGGCAAAAGTCAAAAGTTGCGAAGCAACCAATAGTTATCGTTAACGTTAACGTTAACGTTTTAAGGAGGGGTTGCGATAGCGAGAAAGTCGCGATTAAGCGAGGGCAGAGCCAACCGACGCTCGAAGCAAGAGTAGAGCCAAGCTTGCTTGGACTATGCCTTGCAAGGAGGAGGAAAACGGAGTTAAGTTTACTTGGACTATGCCGAGCATGAGCGAGTTCGACGAAGTCAATGTCAGCTGGTGCTGCGGTCGATGACACGTTGTCAAAAACTCCCTCCCCCTCCGGGGAGGGTCGGGGAGGGGCTCAACAATCATGCCGCCCCTATGATGGGGCGAGCATACCTTAGTGTAAGAGCGACGAGAAGGAGCGGTTACATCCCTCCCTTGGAAAAGGGAGGGCGTGGGAGGGATCGAAGCCCCTCCTTAGGACAAGGAGGGGTTGGGGAGGTTGTGATAATAACGATATTACTAATTAAATACAATATAACAATGAAAAAAATCCTTTTTGCAGTATTAACCCTCATCGCCACGTTACCGACGATGGCAGACGAGGGAATGTGGACACTCTACAACCTGCCTGAGGCTGTTTACAAACAGATGCAGGCAGAGGGTTTTGAGATGCCCTACAACCAGTTGTACAGCAGCGACAATGCTATCAAGAACTGTGTGATCAACTTCTCGGGCTATTGCTCAGGCGTGGTGGTATCACCCAACGGACTGGTGTTCACCAACCACCATTGCGGTTTCGAGAGTATCCGTAGTCACTCCACCGTGGAGCACGACTACATGTTGAACGGTTTTATCGCCAAAAGCTACGAGGAAGAACTGCCAAACAAGAATATGTTCGTCAGTTTTATGCGTGAGCAGTTCGACATCACCGACCGTCTGTTCAAGATCGCCAAGGAGAAGAACATCCCCGACTCCGACTGGGACGGACTGATTGAATCTTACATGCAGCAGTTGAACGACTCCATCAAGAAGATCGACAAGACCTTGCACGTAGAGATCCAACCATTCTATGAGGGCAACAAATACTACGCTACGGTGTATCAGTTGTTCCCCGATATCCGTCTGGTCTTCGCTATCCCTAAGTCGATGGGTAAGTTCGGTGGTGAGACCGACAACTGGATGTGGCCCCGTCAGACCTGCGACTTCTCCGTCTTCCGTATCTATGCCGATCCCAAGACCAACGGTCCGGCAGAGTACAGCAAGGACAACGTGCCCTATCATCCCAAATCATGGGCACCCGTGAGTATGCAGGGATATAAGGATGGCGACTTCTCGATGACCATCGGTTATCCCGGTTCTACCAACCGTTATCTGAGTAGCTACGGTATCCGTCAGATGCGTGAGGCCGAGAACAGCACCCGCGCTCAGGTACGTGGTGTCAAGCAGGAGGTGATGAAGAAGCACATGGATGCCTCTGAGGCCGTGCGCATCAAGTACGACAGTAAGTACGCACAGAGCTCCAACTACTGGAAAAACTCCATCGGAATGAACAAATGTATCGATTCCATCGGCATCATCCGACAGAAAGCAGAGTATGAGCAGAAGATCCAGGCCTTCCAAGATAAGACCGGTTATCTGAAAGGACAGCTCGACTTCGGTAAGATGAAGCAACTGTACGATGAGGTATTGGAGCCCACCCGCTCGATCTATTACTTTATGGAGACCTTCCGCCGCACCAACGAACTGACCACCCGTGCCATGCGTGTGAACGGTGCCGGCTACGAGTTGAAGGGTCCGGATGGCAAGCCCAACAAACAGTATTTCGAGATTCCCGACAATAGTGAGGAGTGGGACGAGGCCCTCGACAAAGAGGTGTTGGCCGTTCTGCTTGAGAACTACAAGAAGCATGTGCCTGCCAAGGATCTGCCTGCCTTCTACCAGACCATCAGCAAGAAATACAAGAATAACTACTCCAAGTACGTGAACGACGTCTATAAGAAGTCGTGCCTGATGAAGGGTAAGAAGATCTATCCGAACAAGAAGAAGTATCTCAAGGATCCCGGTGTGCAGATGGGTCTCGACCTGATGGCTTGCTACAGTGAGATTCAGCAGAACCTGCCTGAGAAGATGCAGGAAATCGCCCTGCAGGAGAAGTACCTCTGTGCCGCCAAACTGCGCATGGAAGAGGATATGCCTCACTATAGCGACGCCAACTTCACCATGCGTCTGAGCTACGGACAGGTAGGAGAATATCTTCTGAATGGTAAGCCCTCTGGCTACTACACCACCGCTGAGAGTATGGTGGAGAAGATGAAAAAGGCCGATTTGATCGAGGAATACTACGCTGAGCCTATCATGCACGAGTTGTTAGGTGCTAAGGACTTCGGCAAATATACCGATCCGAGAACAGGTAAGATGCAGTTGTGCTTCCTCACCAATAACGACATCACCGGTGGTAACAGCGGTTCTCCGATGTTCAACGGCAAGGGCGAGCTCATCGGTCTGGCTTTCGACGGCAACTGGGACAGTCTGTCGAGTGATATCTTCTTCGACACGAAGTTAGCCCGTTGTATCGGTGTGGATATCCGTTATGTCTTGTTCATGATGGACAAATGGGGACATGCCGACCGACTGATCAAAGAGATTAACGCACGATAAAAACAACTGCTTATGAAGAAAACTATCTGCTTCCTCATCCTGTCACTCTGTCCTTTTCTGTCGTTCGCACAGCAAAGGACAGAGATGATCGACCTGCAGGGAACATGGATGTTCTCGCTGGATCCAAACGGCACTGTCACCCAGACGTCACGACTCACCGACGAGATACGACTGCCGGGTACCACAGACACCAACCGCAAGGGAAACGCCCTGACAGACACCCTGCAGACCGGACACCTGTCACGCCTATACTCTTATGTGGGCAAGGCATGGTATAAACGATATGTGGACATTCCCGAAGACTGGAAGAAGAAACGTATCATGCTCTGTATGGAACGCACCAAGCCCTCGACAGTGTACATCGATGGGAAGCAGATAGCTTCTAACAATAATATCTCTACACCACAGGAATACGACCTGACAACAGCACTCAAACCGGGAAGGCACGTGCTCACCATCATGGTGGACAACAGCGAGCATCGCGTTCCCAAACAACTGATCAGCAATTCACACGCCTACACAGAAGATACTCAGACTAACTGGAACGGTATCCTCGGCAATATCTTCCTGAAAGCCACAGACCCTTTCTATATCGAGGATCTGCAGTTGACCATGGAAGCCGCCAACAAAACGGTGAGGATAGACACCTGGCTAAAGGGGGAAGTGAAAAAGAAGACCGCCATAAACTATATCCTGATTCCATGGGCAGCCGGCTATGGTATTGTGGTAGCCAAGCAGGAGATACAACCTACGAAAGAGACGCAACATCGCCTGACACTCACCTATCGCAATGACAGTCTGGAGCAGTGGAGCGAGCATCACCCGAACCTCTTCCGCATACGGGTGGAGATAGAGAACGGCGATGCCACCGAGAGAACGTTCGGACTGCGGGATTTCACCACGAAAGGCACACAGTTCTTTATCAACGACAAGCTCACCTTCCTAAGGGGAAAGCACGATGCCTGCGTATTCCCGCTGACCGGTCATGTGCCCATGGAAGTAGGCACCTGGCGACGCTACCTGCAGATATGCAAGGGCTATGGCATCAACCATATCCGCTTCCACTCATGGTGCCCACCCGAGGCTTGCTTCTTGGCAGCGGATATCGAAGGCATATACCTACAACCGGAACTGCCCTTCTGGGGGAAGTTCGACAAAGATGATATCCCACTGATGGACTTCCTATATAAAGAAGGTATGAACATCATCCGCACCTACGGGCATCACCCCTCATTCGTGATGTTTGCCTTAGGCAACGAACTGAGCGGGGATACCGAGGCCATGGCAAGATTCATCAATGGATACCGCAAAATAGACAAGACAAAACTGTACACCTTCGGTTCCAACACCTTCTTAGGATATGGCGGATGGAAGGATGGAATGGACTATTTTACTACCTGTCGCAACGGTGGAGAGAAATGGGGAACGTTTGATACCCACACCCGTGGTTCCTTCTCGTTTGCCGATGTCTACGACGGCGGAATCATCAACAGCACCTATCCCAACACCCTCATCAACTTCTCGAAAGGCATCAAGGGTGTTCCCATGCCGGTGATCAGTCATGAGACCGGACAGTTCCAGACCTATCCCGACTATCGTGAGATCAACAAATACAACGGTGTGCTGTATCCCTATAACTTGAAGGAATTCCAGAGACGACTGCAGAAGGCCGGCATGCTCGACCAGGCTCTTGATTTCCACAAGGCATCCGGAGCATGGAGCGTACAACTGTATAAGGCGGATATCGAGATGGATCTGCGTACACCGGGCTTCGGCGGCTTCCAGTTGCTCGACATTCAGGACTATCCCGGACAGGGCAGTGCCTACGTGGGTATCCTCGATGCATTCATGGAGAGTAAAGGACTCACCACCCCGATGGAATGGCGCCAATGGTGCAACGACGTGGTGCCCCTGCTACTCTGGAAAGGATACACCTGGAACAACGACGCATGGGAGGGAACCATCCAGATAGCCAACTACGGAGAGACATCCTTAAAGGACAAGAAA
>CADBSW010000035.1 GCA_902797505.1 uncultured Prevotellaceae bacterium
AAGCAGTCTGGAGGTGCTGGACAGTTTGGTGAGGTACACCTGATCGTTGAGCCTTATACAGAGGGTATGCCTGATCCAACCGTTTATAAGTTCGGCGGTCAGGAGTATCGTATGAATATCAAGGGTAAGCAGGAGATTGACCTGGAGTGGGGTGGTAAGCTCGTCTTCATCAACTCTGTTGTCGGTGGTGCTATCGACGCTCGCTTTATGCCAGCTATCCTGAAGGGTGTTCAGGAGCGTATGGAGCAGGGTCCATTGACCGGTTCTTATGCTCGTGACGTGCGCGTTATCGTATACGATGGTAAGATGCACCCGGTAGACTCTAATGAGTTGTCATTCATGCTCGCTGCCCGTAATGCCTTCTCTCAGGCTTTCCGTGAGGCTGGTCCAAAGATCCTTGAGCCTATCTATGATCTTGAGGTTCTGGTACCTGCTGATTATATGGGTGATGTGATGAGTGACCTGCAGGGTCGTCGTGCCCTGATCATGGGTATGGACAGTGAGGCTGGTTATCAGAAACTGTCTGCTAAGATTCCTCTGAAAGAGTTGTCAAGCTACAGTATCACGCTGAGTTCTATCACTGGTGGTCGTGCATCCTTCTCTACCACATTCTCTGGTTATGAGCTTGTTCCGCAGGATGTTCAGACTCAGTTGATCAAAGAGCATGAGGCAGAGGCTGCTGAGGAAGATTAAAAGAAATCACACCTTATATTATATAAGAGGAGAATCCCGAAGGGGGTTCTCCTTTTTTAATAGTGCCTATAGTATCTATAGTAACTATAGGGACTATAGGCACTATAGATACTATTATGATTGATAATTATCAAATAAAATATTATTTTAGAGTTAACTGAACTAAAATTAACGAAATTAATTAACACAATTCGATGCCGATTGGAAATAAAAGTATATATTTGCATTATGAATGGTGATAGGGTGTAAGATTATCCCTATTGATGGTTAATTATGAAGAAAAGAACGATAGTAATCATAGCGGTAGTGATGGGCTTCAGTTTTCTCGCCTTGCTATATCTTCAGTTGCGATACATTGAAGAGATGGTGACGATGAAGAAAGAGCAGTTCGACGAGTCGGTGAGCAAGGCGCTGAACCAAGCTTCGCGTAACCTGGAGTTGAATGAAACCCTCAGATATCTGGAGAAGGATGTGAATGAGACTGAGCGACGTGCACAACGGCAAGACTCGATAGGTACTCGTTCGGGTGTTCCAGATGGTACTGTCCAACAGTCGCACCAATACTCGGTGGTGGGGAAAGACGGTACGATCTATTCTTCTTTCGAGCTCAAGACTATCGCAATGAAACCTTCCTCTGTGCCTAAGGCTATGATCTTGCGTAATGATAAGAATTCGCAGTTGGAGGTATCTAAGAAGATGCAGCAGATCGTCAAGAACAGATATGTCTATCAGAAAGCACTTCTGGATGAGGTGATATACAGTATCTTGTATACGGCATCGGAGAAACCGCTCAGGGAACGTATCAACTTCAAGATGCTTGACCAGGATCTGAAGGCCGAGTTGATGAACAACGGTATCAATATTCCTTATCACTTTACGGTTAATACACAGGATGGAAGAGAGGTATACCGCTGTCCAGACTATTCCGACAAGGGAGAGGAATACACCTATTCGCAGGTGCTCTTCCGCAACGATCCGCAAAACAAGATGGGTGTGGTGAAGATCCACTTCCCCGACATGGACAGTTATATCTTCTCGAGTGTGCGTTTTATCTCGCCGTCGATCATCTTTACGATCGTCTTGTTGGTTACCTTTATCATCACTCTGGTGCTGGTATTCCGACAGAAGCGTATCTCTGAGATCAAGAATGACTTCATCAACAATATGACACACGAGTTGAAGACTCCTATAGCCAGTATCTCCCTGGCTGCACAGATGCTGAATGACAAAAGCGTGAACAAGAGTCCTCAGATGATGAGTCACTTAGGTGGAATAATCAATGATGAGTCTAAGCGACTGCGTTTCTTGGTGGAGCGTGTACTGCAGATGTCTATGTTTGATAAGAAGAAAACCACCTTTAAGAAGAAGTTGCTTGATCTTAACGAGTTGGTGGAGACCATCTCCCATTCGTTTACCTTGCGTGTGGAGCATACCGGTGGAAAGATATATACCGAGATAGGTGCTGTCGATTCAACCATCTATGTGGATGAGGTGCATTTCCAGAATGTTATCAATAACCTGTTGGATAATGCCGTGAAGTACCGCAAGCCTGATACGCCGCTCGTCCTGCATCTCAAGACATGGAATGACAAAGACCGTCTGTACTGTTCTATCAAGGATAACGGCATCGGAATGAAAAAGGAAGACCAGAAGAAAATCTTTGATAAGTTCTATCGTGTACACACCGGTAACGTCCATGACGTGAAAGGTTTTGGTCTGGGATTGGCCTATGTCAAGCAGATTGTGGAACTACATAAAGGTGATATCAAGGTGGAGAGCGATAAAGACAAAGGCACTACCTTTACGATCAGTCTGCCGATCATCAGGGATAATGTTACAGATTTAGATAATTAATTATTAACTCATAAATACAGAATAATATGAACGAAGATCAATTGAAAATTTTGTTGTGCGAGGACGATGAGAACCTCGGTATGTTACTTCGCGAGTATCTGCAAGCAAAGAATTTTGACGCAGAGTTGTGTGTTGACGGTGAGGCTGGTTACAAGGCTTTCATGAAGAATAAGTATGATATATGTGTGTTGGATGTGATGATGCCTAAGAAAGACGGTTTTACCTTAGCCAATGAGATCCGTCAGGCTAATCCCGAGATGCCGATCATCTTCTTGACTGCCAAGACACTGAAGGAAGATATCCTCGAGGGATTCCGTATCGGTGCCGACGATTATATCACCAAGCCATTCTCTATGGAGGAACTCGTATTACGTATTGATGCTATCCTGCGCCGCGTGAAGGGTAAGAAGAATAAGGAAAGCAGCACCTACCATATCGGTCGCTTTACCTTCGATACCCAGAAGCAGTTGCTTACCATTGGTGAAAAGCAGACAAAACTGACCACCAAGGAGAATGAGTTGCTGGCACTGTTGTGCAGCCATGCCAATGAGATCCTGCAGCGCGACTTTGCCTTGAAGACCATCTGGATTGATGACAATTACTTCAATGCTCGTTCTATGGATGTGTATATCACCAAGTTGCGTAAGCATCTTAAGGATGACGACCAAATCGAGATCATCAATATCCATGGTAAGGGATATAAACTGATTACTCCTGAGCAGGAATAATAAGGGTGTAGGAGAATCACGTTCATGAAATCTTTCCTGAAGAAACATCTCTACAAAATAAGTATGGCGCTGGTATATGCCGGCGTCATACTGTTGCTTACTGTCCATTTCATACATCTGAGGTTTAATAATCTCTTATTTTTCTCCTTGTTGCTGATCGTCTTGGGTATCATCTTTTATGTCCTGTCTATCAAGCAACAAGACAAATATTAACGGATAAAGCGACTTTAAATGATAAAATAAGTTAAATATATACTTGTTTTGTCTTAAAGTGCTTTATCATACTGCTTTTCTTCAAAATTATTTCGTACCTTTGCATCCGCTTTGTAAAATCAGGGCAGATATTATTAATTATTATTTATTTTAAAACAAATGAATCAATACGAAACCGTTTTCATTTTGACTCCCGTTTTGTCTGATGAACAGATGAAGGAAACGGTCGCTAAATTCAAGAAGATCCT
>CADBSW010000036.1 GCA_902797505.1 uncultured Prevotellaceae bacterium
AGAATAGGCGGGGTGCGTAAGCCCCCGTGTAGAGTGTAGAGATATGATTAGCCCCGTGACTAGCCCCGTAGGGGCGACACAGAATAGGCGGGGTGCGTAAGCCCCCGTAAAGAGTGAAGAATTTTCCATTTTCAATTATCAATTATCAATTAACCATCATGAGTTTCAATCACATACTACCGAATACCGACGACATCGTTGATGTAAAGAAAATATATGTCCCAACAATAGCAATGAAGAAAGAAATGAATATCTTGCTGCTCGGCAGTGGCGGTCGTGAGCATGCCCTGGCATGGAAGATCGCACAGAGTAAGAAATGTGCCAAACTGTATATCGCCCCCGGTAATGCAGGCACTGGCAATGTGGGTGAGAACGTGCCTATCGGCGTGAACGACTTCGAGGCACTCAAGCTGTTTGCCGTGGATCACCACATCGACATGGTGGTGGTTGGTCCTGAGGACCCGCTGGTTCGCGGTATCTATGACGATTTCCGCGGCGACGTGCGCACCAGTCATATCCCCGTCATCGGTCCTTCCAAGGCAGGCGCCGTATTAGAGGGATCGAAAGACTTCGCCAAGGCCTTCATGCAGCGTCACCATATCCCCACGGCCCGTTACGAGACCTTCGACGGTGAGCATGTGGAAGAGGGTATCGCCTTCTTGGAGACCCTGCAGGCACCCTATGTGCTGAAGGCCGACGGACTATGTGCCGGCAAGGGCGTGCTGATCCTCGACACCTTGGAAGAGGCCAAGCGAGAACTGCGCGAGATGCTCGGCGGAATGTTCGGCAACGCCTCCAGCCGTGTGGTCATCGAGGAGTTCCTCAAGGGTATCGAGTGCTCTGTCTTCGCGCTCACCGACGGTCAGCATTACAAGATCCTGCCCGAGGCCAAGGACTACAAGCGTATCGGCGAGGGCGACAAAGGACTCAACACCGGCGGTATGGGTTCCGTATCCCCCGTGCCCTTCGCGGATGCTGCCTGGATGAAGAAGGTGGAAGACCGTATCGTGCGCCCCACCGTGGAGGGACTGGCCGCCGAGGGCATCGACTACAAAGGATTTATCTTCTTCGGACTCATCAATGTGGGTGGCGACCCGATGGTCATCGAGTACAACTGTCGTATGGGTGACCCGGAGACAGAGACCGTGATGCTGCGCCTGAAGAGCGATATCGTCGACCTCTTCGAGGGTGTTGCCGCAGGCGACCTCGACCAGAAGAGCATCGCCTTCGATGAGCGCTCTGCCGTGTGCGTGATGCTCGTCAGCGGCGGCTATCCGCAGGCTTACCAGAAAGGCTACGTCATCAGCGGCATCGACCAGGTGAGCGGCAGCATCGTCTTCCATGCCGGCACAGCCCTGAAAGACGGTCAGGTGGTAACGGCCGGCGGCCGTGTCATCGCCGTGAGCAGCTATGGCGACAACAAGGAAGCAGCGCTGGCCCAGTCGTTCGCCGAGGCCCAGAAGATACAGTTTACCGACAAGTATTTCCGTTCTGACATCGGAAAAGATCTGTAATGGCCATCAAGAGAATACAAAACCGCATTGCCGAGAGCCGTCATACCCTGCCGGTAGCTATCGCCATAGCTGCCGTGCTGTGGTATCTGTCGGGCTTGGTGGCCACGCCCCTGTACCTGTCGTTTGCCATCGTCCTGCTCACCACCTTCCTGATGGTAGAGATCAACAATGGCAATGCCCTCATCCGTGTGTACAGCAGGTTGGTGTCCACCTCCTTCCTGCTGATGATTACCTCAGCCACCTTCCTGCTGCCCAACCTCAGGGTGATGATCACCACCCTCTGCTATGTGCTCTTCTGCCTGTTCCTCTTCCGTACGTATCAGGAGAAGCGGTCACCGGGGCGCGTCTTCAATGCCTTCCTTTTCCTCGGCATCACCAGTATCTTCTTCATACAGATACTCTTCTTCGTGCCTGTGTTGTGGTTGCTCATGACCTTCAACCTCATGGCTATGAGTCATCGTAACTTCTGGGCATCTATCGTCGGACTGCTCACGCCCTATTGGTTCACCATCCCCTTCTGGCTCCTCACCGAGGATTTCGACGCCATCGTGAACCATTTCTCGCAGATAGCGGTGTTCCAGCCCCTCCTGCACTACGAGCACCTGTCCCTACCCCATCTTGTCACCTTCGTCTTTGTCGTTGTCGTGGCTGTCATCGGCATCATCCATTTCATCAGGAAGAGTTTCTTGGATAAGATCCGCACCCGCATGCTCTTCACCTATTTCATCGTCATGACGCTGCTCGTGGTGGTCTTCCTGCTCTTGCAACCGCAGCATTTCGGTTTCCTGTTAGCCCTGTTGATCGTGCATGTCAGTCCGCTCATCGCCCACTACCTGTCGCTCACCAATACCCGTCTGACGAATATCACCTTCTTCGTGCTGGCGATCCTGTTGACCGCGTTAACCGCCTATAACCTATGGAGTTTCTCACCGATCTTCTGAGTCAGTATGGTTATTGGGGCATGCTGTTAGCCGCTTTCTTAGCCGGCAGTTTCTTTCCTTTCAGCAGCGAGGCGGTGATGATCGGCCTGTTGGCCTCGGGGCTGGCGCCCTGGCCGTTGGTGGTCTATGGCACCATTGGCAATGTCTTAGGCTCTGTCTTCAACTATTTCGTGGGCCGTCTGGGTAAGTTAGAGTGGGTGGAGAAGTATCTGCATGTCAGCAAGGATCAGTTAGACAGGGCCGAGCGCTTTATGGGTGGCCGTGGTGCTTGGATGGGTTTCTTTGCCTTCCTGCCTATCTTAGGCAGCGCCATCACCATCCTGCTGGGATTCATGCGGGCCAACCTGTTCATCTCGCTCGTCAGCATCACCATCGGCAAGTTCCTCCGCTACCTGCTGCTCATCTATGGCGTGGACCTGGTGTTTTAGTTTTTGCTGATAAAGGTTATGCAAAGATATAAAATAATAGGGCTTTCTGCAAGAGCAAAAACCAAGGAATTACCATTTTTGATGTAACATACTGAATGATAGTAAGTTATCTTCAATAATTATTTTTTCGGTTCAACACGCTCCATTTCCTTTTGTATTCCATGCTAATCGTTCTCACTTTTCTTTAGCAAAACGGAAAATAGTAGGAGGATGATTTGGTTAGTTAGACAATTTACTTTACTTTTGCCGCAGGTCAGTCTTTTATCGTAAGGGCCATCAGGAAGGCATAGAGGGTGGCGATACGAGGCAGGAAGGTGATACGACGTGCAAGTTGGTTGAGGTAACTGTTGCGATTCTTTTTAATATCATCAGCGTTGCGAAAGGGAATAATGGTCTTTACACCAGCCTCTTTGTAACAGTGGCGGATGAACAGTCGGAGCGACTGCGAGGGTGATTGTCTGTCAGAGAGATAGACGACACGCGGTAGGCCGAACATCTCTCTCACACGGTCATCTTTCTGTCTGTTGAAGAGCAATGCGAAAAACTCATGTTTGTCTTGATACGCTCTCATGATGTCGATGGCATCTGCAGGAATCTCCTCCGGACTGATAAGTGAAACAAATACGGTGTTCATCATTGTTAAAGATAAAGTTATACGAAAAAAACAGCGTGGCCAGATCCTATGTATTTGTCTTAGTGGTATCGCCAAACACCAGATGCTCAAATACAAGTATCAGCCCACGCTTTGGCGTGAGCATCAACCTTTATCCTCCAGAGCATCAAAGAAATTTTGGCGATTTTCTAAGACTGGAATCTAAAAGTCAAAGCTCTATTTAATTGTCTTTAAAACGACTCTTTTTATATTTTACCAATGCAAATATAGGTGTTTTATTTGAGATATCGTCTATTTATTAGATTTTTTTATAATTAATCTCCGACAAGACCTATTCCTTTTTCTGCGACGTATGATTATGGTGTGTCACCGTAAATATTTTAGGAGATAGAAAAAATTGAAAACTATTTACATTATATAGATCGCATACATCCCAAACGGGACAAAGACAAACGGGACAAATAGAGTGTTTAGATTAGAAGAGAGGGAGTTCTTGAATTATTTATATATAATTAATTATATATAAATAATTTTAATATATAAATAGTATTATTATATTTCTCTATTTTTTTGGAGCACACCCGAGATTAATACCTTTACTGATGATGCAGGGCCGTAAATACTTAAATATATAAAGATATTTTACAAAACCACAAATATCATAAATACTGAATATTCAAAGTATCCATTTGTCCCGTTTGTCTTTGTCCCGTTTGGTGGGCAGTTGGAGATTTCCGCAGGAGATTGCGGATCAAGTCCGCAATGAGGAGCCCCTCCCTAAAGTTCCCCAAAGGGGAGGTGAAAATCCTCATTCCGGCCACCGAGCCGGAATCTCCACTAGATAATGGGCAATTATTGCCGCTCATCACAGATCAAGTGGGCAATGAGGTGCGTAAAGCCAAAACTCGTGAATACCATGAGTCGGACTCGTGCGGCTCACGGGCCGGGCCTGCAAGCCGCATTGGCCGGGCCATTGATACCCTTAATTACTGAGAAAAGGAGCAGATCACAGGACAAGCCCGAAAAAACAGAGGAGATCCCGGGTCAAGCCCGGGATGAGGACAACAGGCTAACGATGAATGCAACAAGCCCGGAATGAGGAATCAAAATGAGCGATATAAAATAATTTTTCACAATAATCTACTGATATTTAACACGTTGCGGCAAAAAGTACATTTTCTTCGTTTTTGCTATTGCATGTCACAATATTTATTTGTATCTTTGCAGGTTAGTAAAAAGAAAGCCATAAAAATTATATTATAAATGAAAAGATTTAGATTAGTGGACAATATACTCGGTTGGGTGGCCTTTGCCATCGCTGCCATCGTATATTGTTCTACCATTGAGCCGACAGCCAGTTTCTGGGACTGCCCGGAGTTTATCGCAACAGGTTATAAGCTGGAGGTAGGTCACCCGCCGGGTGCACCCTTCTTCATGCTTACGGCCAACCTGTTCTCACAGTTTGTCAGCGACCCCACACAGGTGGCGCGCATGGTGAATATCATGAGCGCCCTGCTCTCAGCCACGTGTATCCTGTTCCTCTTCTGGACGATCACCCATCTGACACGACGCCTGCTCATCGACAAATGGGATGAGCTGACCAACGCGAAGATGATCGCCATAGAGGCATCGGGCATGGTGGGAGCACTGATATACACCTTCAGCGACACCTTCTGGTTCAGTGCCGTAGAGGGTGAGGTATATGCCTACTCATCGGCATTCACTGCCATCGTGTTCTGGCTGATACTCAAATGGGAGGATCATGCCGACGAGCCGCATGCCGACCGCTGGCTGGTGCTCATCACCTATATGACCGGACTGAGCATCGGCGTGCACCTGCTGAACCTGCTCTGTCTGCCCGCCATCGTGCTGGTATACTACTACAAGCGGTTCCCCGACGCCGACCTGAAAGGCTCGCTGATAGCCCTGATGATATCATTCGTCTTGGTGGCCGTGATCCTCTACGGCGTGGTGCCAGGCATCGTGACCGTGGGAGGATGGTTCGAGCTCTTCTTCGTGAACACACTGGGCATGAAGTTCAACACCGGACTGATCATCTATATCATCCTGCTGGTGGCTGCCGTACTGTGGGCGATATACGAGAGTTACCACAACAGCAGCATTATGCGACAGAACATCTCGTTCATGCTGTCGGTGGCACTGATAGGCATCCCCTTCTATGGCTATGGATGGAAGGCCGTCGTCATCGGCATCGTGGTATTAGGCCTGCTGTGGGTGGTGCTGCAGTATAAGAAAGGAGGAAAGCACGTCGTCACGGCGCGCATCAAGAATACCGTATCACTGTGTCTGCTGATGCTGATGATCGGATACTCTACCTACGCCGTGATCGTGATACGCTCGTCGGCCAACCCGCCGATGGACCAGAACTCACCCGAGGATATCTTCACCTTAGGCAGCTACCTGAGCCGTGACCAGTATGGCGACCGACCACTGCTCTACGGACAGGCATACACCTCGCAGGTGCTCTTCGAGCGCGACGGCGACTACTGCAAGCCGCACACCATCAAGGGGGCTCCCGTGTATCAGCAGAAAGAGAAAGCATCGGCAGATGAGAAAGACTCTTACTTCGTGGTACGTAACAAGGTGGACTATAAATACGCACAGAACATGCTGTTCCCACGTATGTATGACAGCGGGCACGCACAGGCATACGAGAGCTGGATGAGCGGAGCACCATCGTGGCTGCCACAGGGCACCGACGTGCCATACGACCGCTGCGGAGAGATGCTCTCCGTACACATGCCCTCGCAGCTGCAGAATATCTACTTCTTCCTATCCTACCAGTGTAACTTCATGTACTGGCGATACTTCATGTGGAACTTCGCAGGAAGACAGAACGACATACAGGGTAACGGAGAACTGGAGCACGGCAACTGGCTGACGGGATTCTCGCTCATCGACAACGCACGACTGGGTGACCAGAGTAAACTGCCCGACGAACTGAAGAACAACAAGGGACATAACGTGTTCTACTGTCTGCCATTGCTATTAGGTCTGCTCGGACTCTTCTGGCAGGCATACAAGGGAAAGAAAGGTATACGCCAGTTCTGGGTGGTATGCTTCCTCTTCCTCATGACAGGTCTGGCCATCGTGGTATACCTGAACCAGACACCGATGCAGCCGCGTGAGCGCGACTATGCCTATGCGGGCAGCTTCTACGCCTTCGCCATCTGGTGTGGCATGGGTGTGGCCGCCATCATCGACTGGCTGAAGAAGTATGTCAAGGTGAACGAGACGATCATCGCAGCGGCAACAGGCATCATCTGCCTGATCGTGCCTGTACAACTGGCCAGCCAGACATGGGATGACCACGACCGCAGCGGACGCTATACCTGCCGTGACTTCGGACAGAACTACCTGATGACACTGCAGGATGAGGGCAACCCGATCATCTTCACCAACGGTGATAACGACACCTTCCCACTGTGGTACAACCAAGAGGTGGAGGGCGTGCGCACCGACGCAAGGGTATGTAACCTGAGCTATCTGCAGACCGACTGGTATATCGACCAGATGTGCCGTCCGGCATACAACTCACCGTCGCTGCCCATCACCTGGCCACGACTGGACTACTGCTCGGGCACCAACGAATATGTGGAGGTAGATCCGACGGCAGAGCAGCAGGTGCGCGAATTCTATAACGAGAACCCAGAGGCTGCCAAGGAACAGTTCGGCGAGGAGCCCTTCGAACTGAAGAACATCCTGAAATACTGGGTTCGCACAAAGAACAAGGATCTCCACGTCATACCTACCGACACCGTATATGTCACCATCGACAAGGAGGCCGTGAAGAAGAGCGGTATGATGATGGCATCGGATACCATACCCGACAAGATGGTGATCTCACTCAAGGGCAAGAGAATGCTCTACAAGGGTGACCTGATGATGCTGGAGATCATCGCCAACAGCAACTGGACACGCCCGATATACGTAGCCACCACCGTGGGACAGGAGAACTACATGAACCTGGGTGACAACTTCGTACAGGAGGGTCTGGCCAACCGTATCACACCGTTCACCACCAACGTGGGAGGCGTGAAGAACTTCGACACCGAGAAGGTGTACAACAACATGATGAAGCGCTTCAAGTACGGCGGACTGGAGAAGAAAGGACTGTATATCGACGAGACGGTGATGCGCATGTGCTATACCCACCGCCGACTGTTCGGCACACTGGCCACCAACCTGATGATGGAGGGTAAGGCCGACAAGGCACTCAAGGCACTGCAGTATGCCGAGAAGGTGATACCAGAGTATAACGTGCCGGTGAACTACCTGGGCGGCTCGCTCGACTTCGCCAAGGTATATACGGCCTTAGGCAAGAAAGACAAGGCGGCAGACATACTGACCAAGCTCTTCAACAATGCCTACCAGTATATGGAATGGTACACCTCACTGAATGACTACCAGATGAGCGGATACCAGCGCGAGTGTATGACACACCTGTATATCATGCAGAACTGTATCGAGATGGCACAGGACGTGAGCAAAGAACTTACCAGCAAGTTCATCACCCGATACAATATCGTGCAAGGCATATATATTAAGAAAGGTGGGCACCTGCCCTTCATGGACGAAGAGGAAGGACAATGATCGAACAGCCGGCACGATGGATGCGTAAACTCTACCCGCATGCCACTTGGAGGATGGACCCCGAGGAGCATGCGGTATATCTGACCTTCGACGACGGTCCGATACCCGAGGCTACGCCCTTCATCCTCAAGACGCTTGCCGACTTCGATATCAAGGCCACCTTCTTCATGGTGGGCGACAACGTGAGGAAATTCCCACATCTGTATCAGCAGGTGAAAGACGCCGGGCACCAGATAGGTAACCACACGATGAACCACCTGGGATCGTTCAGGCACTGGACCACCACGTATGTCATCAATGTCTTCCAGGCGAACGAACTGATACACTCGCACCTCTTCAGGCCGCCTCACGGATGGATGCGCCATAGCGTGTACTACTGGATCAAGAAATACTACCGTGTGGTGTTCTGGGATGTGGTGACACGCGACTACTCCAACCGGTTGACGGCAGAGGATGTGGTGAACAACGTAAAGCGACTGACGCGCAACGGCTCGATCATCACCTTCCACGACTCACTCAAGAGCATCGATAAGTTGTACACCGCCCTACCCGAGTCGATCCAGTGGTTGAAAGACCAAGGGTATGAATTTAAGGTTATTCCATAAGCGCATGGAAGTCACACAGATACAATCATCACAGATCAAAGCCGAGGCACTGCGTCTCGGCTTTGATGCTTGTGGGATCGCCAAGGCGGAGCCCATCAGGCAAGAGGTGGCGGAGGAATTCCGGGAGTGGCTGCGCCAGGGGCATCATGCCTCCATGCAATATATGGAGAACCATCTGGAGAAGCGCCTCAACCCCCAACTGCTCATGGAGGGCGTGAGGAGCATCGTATGCGTGGCACTCAACTACAAGCCCTCGGCACAGCAGAATCAGGAGGGCTACCAACTGGCGGCCTATGCCTTGGGGCGTGACTACCACGACATCGTGAAGGAGAAGCTGCATCAGTTGGCTGCCTATATCATCAGGCAATGGGAGGATGAGGAGCAGCCCGTCAGCTACCGGGCCTTTACCGACAGCGCGCCGGTGATGGAGCGCTACTGGGCCATGCAGGCAGGCATCGGATGGATCGGCAGGCATCACCAGCTGATCATCCCCAAGAGCGGCAGCATGTTCTTCTTAGGGGAGCTGTTCCTGAATATCCCCTTGGCATACGACCACCCTGCCACGTCGCATTGCGGCAACTGCACACGGTGTATCGAGGCCTGTCCTACAGGGGCCTTAACGGCAGAGGGGCCCTTCATGGCTGAGCGATGCCTGTCGTACCTCACCATAGAGAACCGGGAGGAGATACCACCAGAGATGAAAGACAAGATGGGGAGCACCATCTACGGCTGTGACCGTTGTCAGCAGGCCTGTCCGTGGAACACCATGGGGGCGCCCACCCGGGAGCCGGCATTACAACCGAAGGAGGAGCTGATGACGATGACACGGGAGCAGTGGCAGCACCTGAGTGAGGAAGACTACCGGCGACTCTTCAAGGGGAGCGCCGTGAAAAGGGCGAAGTACAGTGGACTGATGCGCAACATACAAGCGGTGGCCTCGAAAGAGACCGCCGATCAATAAAATAGTTATCGTTAACGTTAACGTTAACGTTAACGTTATCGTTTATAGTATGAATGAAGAAAAGAAGAGAGCACGTAAGGAACTGATCAAAAACAACCGGTATTACGGTTGGCTGAAGCAGTTGACCAACTACTTAGACCGTTACTACCTGGATGCGGCCTTAGGCTTTGCCATCCCCGGCGGTATCGGCGACGCCATCACGGCGATCATATCCATCGCCTATGTCTTGTTCAGCGCCATCGGCATCCGCTCGTTCCCCCTGACGTTAGCCATCCTGAACAACACCCTGCGCGACCTGCTGTTAGGACTGATCCCCTTCTATGTGGGTGATGTGATAGACGTCTTCCATAAGAGTAACGTGAAGAACATGCAACTCATCGAGGGTTTTGTGGAGGAAGATCCGGTGATCGTCAACACGGTGAAGAAGAAAGCCACCTACAGCGTGATCCTCTTCATCTGTCTGTGTATCATGATATACATCATGTTCCGCCTGGCGATAGCTGCCGCCAAGTATATGATCTCGCTGTTTTAGACCAAGAGTTCTTTTTCTCTGTGCCGTCAGAGAAAAAGCAACCAAAAAGAGAACTCGTTGCACACTCCGGGTCAGAACAGATTACAGCTCTTCGTACTGGTCTGCGGGACTCGCTTCGCTCAAACAAGTCCTCGACCCGCCTTCGGCGACGTACTCAGTCCCTGTATCTGTTGCCTTCCCCTCCCGCTATCGCAACCTTTGACCGTTTAGGAGGGGTATGGGTGTTTATGAAAAAAATGACCGACTGTGGTTAAATATCCAACCGGTTGACCATCGCCACGCCCAATAGGATGAGGGCACTACCGATGAAAGACATCACGGTCATGGGTTCGTGGAGGAAGATATAACTGGCGACCACCGTGGTGATGGGATTCAGGTACACATAATTGGAGGTCTTCAAGGCGCCGATCTTCTTCACGGCGTAATTCCACGTGAAGAAGCACATGGTGGAAGCCACAACACTCAGGAACAGCAGGTTCATCCACACCACCGGTTGCCTGAGGCCCTCTAAGGGGAAATTCCAGGGATAAGGGATCAGGAAGAGCAAGGCGGTGAGCAGTCCGTAGAAAAACACCTTACGGGTGATGAACAAGGCCGGGTAACGCGCCGACAGCGACTTGATGATCAGGCTGTAGACAGCCCATGAGAGGGCGGCCCCTAACGCGAGGATATCTCCTAAGGGATTGAGCTTCAACTGAAACTGTCCGTTGTATATCACCAAGGCCACTCCCGCCAAGGCAAGCACCGAACCGACCGCCAGTTGCCAACTCAACTTCACATCCTTCATGAAGATGACCGCTAAGAACATCGTCAGCAGGGGCGCCGTACACACGATAAAGGCCACGTTGTTGACCAGCGACAGTTTTAAGGCCGTATTCTCGGTCATGAAATAGAGGGTGCCTCCCACGAATCCCAACAGGAAACACAAAAACTCATCCTTCCAGTTGTCTGCCAACAGTCGTTTATGAGAGATGAGCAGCGTACAGCAGTAAGCGATGAAGAAACGGATAATAAAAATTTCAAGGGGTGTTAACCCATGTAAAAGCAATACTTTCGTATTGACAAAGGTAACACCCCATATAGCTACTGTACAGATGGCTAAACCATGATAAAAGAGATCACGTGTCTTCACATCCGTACAGGTATCTTATGCCATATCGTAAACGATCTGCATGATTTGCTTGCCTAACTTGTCGGCCTCTTCCATCGTGGCAGCCTCGCTATACACACGGATGATTGGCTCGGTATTGCTCTTACGCAGATGTACCCAACAGTCGGGGAAGTCGATCTTCACGCCATCCACATCATTGATCTGCTGATCCTTATAGAGCTCCTTCACCTTCTCCAAGATAGCGTCTACATCGGTGGTGGGCTGTAGGTCTATGCGGTTCTTGGCGATGAAATAGTTGGGCAGCGTGCTACGCAACTGCGAGGCGGTAACACCCTTCTGTGCCAGGGAAGAGAGGAACAGGGCGATGCCCACCAAGGCATCACGGCCGTAATGGCTGGCAGGATAGATCACGCCACCGTTACCCTCACCACCGATGACGGCACCCACCTCTTTCATGAGGGTGGTGACATTCACCTCACCCACGGCAGAAGCCTTATAACAGCCGCCGTGCTTCTCGGTGATATCACGCAGGGCTCGGGTAGAACTGAGGTTGCTCACCGTATTACCGGGGGTGTGAGAGAGCACATAGTCGGCGACAGACACCAAGGTATACTCCTCGCCGAACATCTCACCGTTCTCACAGATAAACGCCAGGCGGTCTACGTCAGGGTCAACGACGATACCCAGATCGTAACCACCACTGCGCATCTTACCCATGATCTCCTGCAGGTTCTTCTCCAGCGGCTCGGGGTTGTGCGCGAAATCACCATTCGGCTCTCCATTCAGGAAATCGTATGACACGCCTAAGGCTGTCAACAGCTTGGGAAGGATCACGCCACCCACACTATTGATGCTGTCAACACAAACACGGTAATGGGCATTCTTGATTGCCTCGGCATCCACCAGCGACAAGGCCAGCACATCATCGATATGTCGCTGGTCGTAAGAGTCATCCTCCGTATAACTGCCCAGGTGATCCACATCGGCATAGCAGAAAGCCTCAGCCTCGGCAATCTCCAGCACCTTATTGCCCTCTTCCTTATTCAGGAACTCACCCTCGTTGTTGAGCAGTTTGAGGGCATTCCAATGACGGGGGTTATGACTGGCCGTGATGATGATGCCACCGTCGGCGCCACTCATACGGACAGCGAGCTCGGTGGTGGGTGTCGTTGCCAATCCGATATTGATCACATCACAGCCGCAGCCCATCAGGGTGCCGCAAACCACGTTCTTGACCATCTCACCAGAGATGCGCGCGTCACGACCGACGACGATCGTGAGCTTCTCTTTCTGGGCGTTGCGCTCTGCCATGAAGGTGGCATAGGCCGTTACAAACTTTACGATATCAAGTGGATTCAGGGTATCACCGGTCTGTCCGCCGATGGTTCCACGAATACCTGAAATAGATTTTATAAGTGTCATAAATAATGTCTGTTATAATCCTTTCTCGTAGGTTATGATATAATAACAGGGATACACATTCTGCGAGGCATAGCTCTGTCCCTGACTATGGGGAACGATGAGCTTTACCTTGGCGATCTCCTCTGATGCATTCTTCGGTCTGCCGATATTGATATAGTTGAGTGGCACCAGCCAGCCAGAGGGCACGGATGAACCGTAATACATGCTCATCACGCTCTCTCCTGAGATGAACGAGGCTGTGTAGGAGTCGCTCGAACGGGTAACACTCATCTTATCGACAACACTGGAGAAGGTAAGGATATTATTGGTAGCCTGTATAGAGTCTGTGAAGATATTCTTCTCTGTGAACCGGCATAAGACAGTGGCTGTCTCACCATTCTTCAGCGGAGCGCCACATCCCTTGCGCAGGATCTGCAAGTAGACACCGGAACTCTCGAAAAGAACATATTCGTTCTTACTCAGATTGGTGGTATATCCCTGTGACCGGAAGGTCTCCTCACTGATCACGTTGATGGCAGAATCCTTGATAAACTGGTTGATAGCATCGCGCTCTTTTTCCTTCTGTTCTGCGTATGTCTCATAATCATTGCAACTTGCGATCATCACAAGTGCAACAATACTATACAGAACAACCAATATCTTTTTCATTTTCTTTCTGATAATAAAATACTTCTGCAAAGGTAATACATTACCAGTCAACGCAGCCAAAGCATTTGTCTTTTTTATGTTTTTTTATAGGTGTACACGCTACTCACAGGGAGGCGATGGCCTCTCGGGCGATCTTCTCGGCTTCTTCCATGGAGCAGTACAGTCGGCCACCCGACGCGTTTATATGTCCTCCGCCATTGAAGAATCGCTTGGCAATCTCTGTGCAGTTGGTGTTATCTACACTCCGCAGACTCACCCAGATAAGATTATCCTGCTCACTGTCTTCACGCAGAGAGATGCTCAGCACCGTACCTTTGATCTGCAAGGGGATATTCACCAGTCCTTCGGCATCACCCTTGATAAAATGGAAACGGCGGAAATCATCACGGTTGATGGTGAAATAAGAAGCATGCTTCTCAGGGAAATAACGGAGTTTCTCGTACATCACATACCCCATTAACCGCAGACGACTCTCACTGTAATTGTTGTACACATTACGATAGATCTTATCCTTGTCGATGCCCTTGGTGAGCAACTGACTGATAATAAAGAAAATCTCCGGGTTGTTGGAATTATAGGTAAAACCTCCGGTGTCGGTCATCATGCCGCAATACAGATGGGTGGCACACTGTCGGGTAATCTGCGGGAAGGCGCCCAACTGCCACAAGACACGGAAGACCAATTCGCAGGTGCTGCTCATCTCCGGATAGGAGATGGTCATCGCCGTCTCTATATTCGGCCCAGGGTGATGGTCGATCAGTATACGCTTGGCCTTTGAGGCGCCGACAGTCTCTCCCAATCGGTCGATCCTATCCAGGGTGTTGAAGTCGAGGCAGAAGATCAGGTCGGCCTTCTCACATTGCTCCCTGACCACAGAGGGATACTTGTCATAGCGCATGATACGTTCTGTGCCCGGCAGCCAACGGAGGAAATCGGGGAACATATTGGGAACGGTCACGAGCACCATCTTCCCTAACGAACGGAGATAGTCTGCCAAGCCCAAGGAAGAGCCCAGGGCATCTCCATCAGGATTCTGATGGCAGCAGATGACAATATGCTCTGCGTCGTTGATCAACTGGCGCAGAGCATCACTTTGTCTATCATCTAAAATGTTAATATTCATCAGAACAGTTTCTCGGGGTATGTGCCATCCTCTACCAGACTCTTGATGCGGTCAACCGTGCCCTGACGATCGGCAGCATAGGTCACGCCGAACCACTTGCTGGTGGTATCAAGAACCTTTACCGTTGCGGTATGCTCATTGATCAGCTTGTTGACCATCAGAGGAATGAAGAACTCAGCCTTGAGGTTTGTCATATTCTTCGGATCTGCCAAGAACTCCTTGAAATAATCTATGCTATACTGGAAATAGTCGGGAGTGAAGCCCCACATGTTCATACTTACCGGTGTATGGTCATCTACAGCCACCCACTGGCCATTCTCATCCTTATAGCGGATCAGCTCACTGGCAGCTCCGGCATTTGATCCGTCCTCTGCGCAACGCACGATCTCTGTACGCTCAACGACAGTGGTGAGGTTACCCTCCTCGTTCTTTGAACAGATACCACGGGCCACTGTTCCATTCTCAGAGAGTGTGTTGCCTACTCGGAAACCAACCATGGCATAGCTGTTCTTTGATCCCTCAGGAAGATCTGCCAAGAACTTGCCGATCACCTTGAAGGCATCACGATTATAGAAATCATCGCAGTTGATGACACAGAAAGGCTCCTTGATGGCCTCTGCTGCCATCATCACGGCGTGGTTAGTACCCCACGGCTTCTGTCTGCCCTCTGGCACAGAGAAGCCCTCTGGCAGCGCATCCAGACTCTGGAAAACTAATTCGGCAGGGATGGATCCCTCATATTTTGATAATATCTGACTACGGAACTGCTCCTCAAAATCCTTACGGATGACAAAAACGATCTTTCCGAATCCGGCTTGTATGGCATCGTAGATAGAATAATCCATGATTGTCTCACCATTGGGGCCCAGTCCATCTAACTGTTTCAAACCTCCGTAACGGCTACCCATGCCGGCAGCTAAAAGCAATAATGTTGGTTTCATATAACAAAGTTTTTAAATGATTCAAATTGATTGCAAAAATAATAAAAAGATTGTATTCCGACAAAGAATAGACGAGGAATTTCCTCTTTATTGGTAACATCACCCACATCTGCCGACCATCCCATCAGAAGGGATATCCAACAGCCAGATGGAGAGCCTGTCCGTCCTTGAATCTGGGGATATTATAGAATCCGTTCTTGCCGGTCTCATAAGGCACATGCAATCCGATACCCCAGTCGAGGCGTAACACGAGGAAGTCAAGATCGTAACGCAGTCCGACACCCGTTCCCACGGCCATCTCACGGAGTATGTTCTTCACCTTGAAGACAGAGTTCTCACGGGTATCGGTCTTCGTAGACCACACATTGCCCGCATCGAGAAAGACGGCTCCATGGACAGACCCGAACAAGCGGGCACGATACTCAAGGTTCATCTGCAGTTTGATAT
Organism: uncultured Prevotellaceae bacterium; assembly: GCA_902797505.1. Classification (GTDB taxonomy): domain Bacteria; phylum Bacteroidota; class Bacteroidia; order Bacteroidales; family Bacteroidaceae; genus Prevotella. Next base: position 15,901 of record CADBSW010000036.1, read on the forward strand.
CTCCTACCTGATCCATGAATGACCAGGCATAACTGGGCGAGGTATACCTTCCCGGTCCGATACTACGTACGGTGAAGGCGCGGATACTGTTGGCGCCTCCCACATAGAACTGCTCACTGTAGGGAGGGCGCTCACTGTTACCATAGCTGTATATGACACCGCCGTTGACATGGCCCACCAACTCAGAGTGATTGCCTAAATGCCAACTCTTGGTGAAGTCGGTCTCTAACTTCACAAACTGAGCATAGCTGTTGTTGAAGAGTTTCTTCCGAACCGTGCTCCACTTATTACCCGCCGCCATATATCCTAATGACAGGAGGTTACCCGACTCAGAGACACTGATCTCCCACTTGATAGGATTACGCATGGATGCCGGACTGCTATAGGAGTAGACATAGCGTATCTTGGGGATAAAGACATCCTGCATCGTGGTGCTCAGATAGGGGTTGTTGGCGAGTATATTCAAGAAGGTGTCTGTCTTATTACTCAGATACTGGTAAGTGAAAGTCAGCGGACTCAACTCATGTCTGCTGGTAGCCGTCTTTTGCCAGGTATAGGTAAACTCTCCCGAGGCGCTGATCATCTTGAAATAGTCTGGTCTGAAAAGCGCGTTACGGGAGATCCTCAAGATGGTGGAGGGTGTCTGGACGTAATGTGTCATTGGTCTGCGGTTACGGGCATTGGCAGATCGTCTGTTCCTGCTGCGGAAAAACTCCCGCCAGGGTAGCAACAGGCGCGGGAACTTGATTGAGGCATCTGCTCCGTATTCATAACTGTTGACACGCTGACTACCCTTTACACCACCCAGTCGTTGCCACTCATACGATCCGTGAAGATTGATGTCTAACAGTTCTCCACCACGGAAGGCATTCCGCTTGGTGAGACCCAAGACCAACTCAGGTCCTACCCTGCCGGTCGTCTTGTTCTTCACGTTCGTCTCTATATAGAAGTCATAGGGCTTCTCAAACGTACAACTCAACAGCAGATCGAGCGTATCGCAGGTGGCTGTGGTATCACGGGGAGTAAACGAGAAGTCGGTCATGGAGAACACGCCAGTGGCATTCAGTTTGTTGGCGGTCTCTATATAAGCGTCGTAGCTGTAGTAGTCACCATGCCGAAGCTTCATGTCTCTCATGATCACACCCAGACGTATCGGGGGACGCTTACCGGAAAAGCGCACCTTGAAGAACCCTCTTCCCAAGGAGTCTGTCATCTGCTGCATGAAGGTCTTGCGCATGTCGATGGTGATATTTCCGATATACCACTGGCGCGTAGCATTGGCAGGCACGCCATCAGCCATCTGCAAACGCAGTTGGGCCTTCCCGGGAACTTTCAGGGTGTCGGCAAGGTAAGAGGCATAATTCGGCTGATAATAATAGTAACCGTGATTACGGAGGAGGGTTGTAATACGTGAGCGCTCAGCATCCAAAGCAGAGACGGTGAAGGGAGTGCCTGTGCGGATTAGAGCATCATCGGCTGTGGCTGCGATCAGACTATCCGTCGAAGCGGGGAAGTTGACATACCGCATGGTGTCGACAGTAAACAGATGACCCATATTGACCGTGTAGCCGATCTTGGCCTTCTTAGGGTTCTTCTGCTGGACGATGTCATAGTCCACCTTGCCATGGAAATAGCCATGGGCACGTAACACCGACTGGGCCACCGAGGCTCTCAACGCAGGATTTACCCAACTCATCAATACGGGTGGTTTGGAGAAATTCTTCTCCGCCCATTTCGAAAGGGCATCGTCCTTGCCCTGACAGGCGTTCCATATCCATAACTTGATGGGGAAAGGCGTGCGGTAATAACTACTGCCAAAGAGAGCACCGTTGGGGGCTGTTGCCAACGCGGCTTCCACCTCTTCTTGCGTTTCTAAGAAGTTATCACTTTTATCATGGTTTTGATAGTCGATCTTCGTCAAGCCGATAAACAACTGGTCGTCATCGGGGATATTCTTTGTTGTACTACATGCCGTAAACAACAAGATGGTCGAAATCAGATATAATAGCCTTCTCATGGATTCTCTCTTTTTACTGCATTCAACGTGTCTGGCCTGACCACTTTTGTGGTGTCAGCCGGGCGTGACGGCATCCTGTTTGAATCATCTTTCAGACGGAAGATATCCTTAAAATGCTGGATGGTACGTCGCCAGATAAAACCGCCGCCATACTCTTGTGTATAACCCTCAAGCCAATCGTATGCATTATTGTTAAAGAACAGTTTGATGTACTTATTGGCCGTGTCGTCAAGTCGGTACTCCATAGACACATTATCGAAGATAGAGGCATTCTGATTAGGCATCTGACTACCCGTGGATACCTTACCGCCAACAGAGATCTTCAGACGGTTATTCCAGAAGCGTTTCGCAAACTTAAAACTGTAGTCGGTATGGAAACCACCAGAGGCATCCGTCGTGTTATCCAAGCCGATAGAGAGGTCGAGGGTGCGCAGGGCATTACCCGTGATATTGGAGATCTCACTCTCCAAGAACGAACTCAGAGCACTGTTCATAGAGAAGCCACTGGTATTACCATCTGCCAGATACATTCCTGTGGTCAGCATAGTTACGGCCAGCTTACCACGCTGCTCCTTACTCATCGACATCAGTTCATTGTGTAATGTGAGGTCTTCCGGAGAATCCAAGGTAAACTCCAGACCCATATCCTTCAGAGTCTTGGTAATGATGACGCCGCAGTCGAAGTCTACGCTGTGCCCTACTCCATTTGTGCCAGTAACAGTAGCCTTTGTACGTTCTGTCGCGGTGATGTTCAATTTAGGATTCATCATATCACCGGTAAACTCGATATAACTGCCATCCTGTATGGTGAAGGTCTTGAGCGGGATAATAGGCAGCGAATACTTCATTTCTCCATTGTTCAGGGTATACTTTCCCGTGAGACGCAGATCGTCCGTGGGGTTGTACATCATTCTCAAGGTACCACCACCCATGAGGTCTACATAGTTCGACTTGTCAGCATTCAGGTAGGCCATGACATGTGCTCCCTGGGTGATATCAACGGTCAGATCCATATTGAAGCCCGTGAGTTGCGGTCGACTGACGATGGTCTGGGTAGTATCACTGAAATCGGTAAACTTCACCAGTTCATCCAACTGGTTATCCGTTGTCAGTGGGGAGTCGCGAAGGATATACGACATGTCCGTAGTGCCGAGCACATCCAGTTTTCCACGTAACAGGAGGTTCTCCACCGGACCAGATAAGTTGCCGAAGAAGTTAACGAAGGCCTTACCATAGGCGATACTCTTATTATTCTCTTTCGTATCGATCAACAGGAACTGGCGGGCGATCATCCTGAGGTTCATCGTCATGCGGTCTAAGTTGGAGAAATCAATATCTCCTGTTATCCGCATAGGATTGTTATTATGAGCATACATCTCATAGTTGTTGAATTTCACACGACTGTCGGCAATCGTTATCGGACGGTCGGAGAACTTAAGATCCATACCGTAAGGAACACTGACGAGGTGACAGGAATCCAACTTTAACTCTCCATTTACGATCGGACTTGACAAAGGACCGGTGATAGCCAGTTCTCCTTCACCATAGCCCTGCAAACCTACCACCTGATTAGGAATAAAACCGTTTACCAACGACATCGGCAAACGAGTAAGGTTTGCGGTAGCCTCTATGGTGCCGTCTTTTTGATAGATACCGCCGATGGTTCCCACCTCTTCTTCGTTGACACTCAGGATACCATCCACATAATGGCCACCCTCATCCGTCGGCATATAAACAAACTCCAAGCCCAGATCACCCATGGTATTACCCTCATAGGTGAGTTTATCGATTCCCATCGATGAAGAAACGGTAAGATGCTCTGTATTCTGTTCTATGTGATAATCGCCGTTCACGATTCCGGAGATCGACGGGAAATAGGGTAATACGGATGTCAACTGTGCCAGGTCAAGCTTATTCAACGACAATGTCAGATCCTGCAAGACATCCGGGTTATCATCATTACTATACAGTTTCATACCTGTGCCATCCTCCGCCAAGATCTCCACATTGGCGGAAACACGCCGGTTATCGGCCAAGAACAGATAATTATTCTCATTGATGCTGGCTTTGCGATAGGCTATTACGGCATCATCCGGAGACAGATGCACACGGATACCATTCTCCTCCATCATTGCCTCGGCACCCAGTCGGATACCTAATTTATCTTTCTGGTCGTAATAACGCATATTGACACTCAAGCCTCTCTCCAACAGTGTGCCGTCGAAAAGGGTGTTGAAGACAAACTGTGGGTTATTCTCATTGTTACGTACCTGTGCCCTATAGTGAATGTTTGTACTGTCTGACTGGAATGCCAACCGTATGGTATCCAACTGCATACTATCAGCCAGCAGGCTAAGCACCTCTGCCTGTCCGTTAAGTCCTTCAACAGGTGACGACAAGAGATTGACATCCAACTGGTTAAAGGTATATCCGTATTGCTCGAGGATACGTGCAAAGAAATTGTCTTTACCACTATCAATCTTGATCCTTGCATGGGGTAACAAAGCACGGAGAGCAGACTGGTCAATCCTTCGGTTCTTCCTCTGCACTTCCAGTTCCTTCATGATCTTATCGCCCGCAGCCAACAACTTCTTATAGCCACCACTGGCATCGGCATCCAGATGGAAGTCACCACAGTCGACAACGGCATGGGTGGTATCTCGCCTGGTGAGGATATCCATCACGATATCATCCGGACGATATACATTATCCTTATTATAGAAAGACAGGTCGGAAGCCAAGCCCTGCACCTTATAGTAGTCCTTCAAGTCTGTAGCCACATCTACATGACAACAGAACGCCGTAGTAATAGAATCTTCGGTCAGACGTAATCCTCTCAAGTCAGCATGATGGATATCTGCCGAGACGGTGGCATCCACCCTTTTCTTATTCATAAGGGCATCCAACTGGATATTCCCTTGCAACAGAGGGTTATCGGCGAGGATATCCGCATTCACCCGTCCGTTACGTACAGTGGCTGATCCTTTTATCTTGTCAAGGTTATAGTCACCATAGGTAAACTGTGTGATATCAACATCCGCATTTAAGCGTGTCTGTCTTGAGAATATGTCGGTGCCTGTTCCATGAACCTTTACCTTTCCTGTCATGGGACCCATATCGTAATGTGGGAGGAAATGACGGATGTTCAGACGATGGGCGTCAAGATCTGCCTTATATTGCATCTTTTGCGCATCAATATCTGCAACAGCCTTGACACGACCATTACCTTCTGTCAGCACACCGTTTACATGATATTGTTTTCCGTCAACCTTGGCATTACCGGAAAGTCCTATACCACTTGGAATACGCACGTCCTTAGCCGTGGAGGGATCCAAGAACCCCTTCAGGAATCCTACATCGTATGTCTTGGCATCAAACGTAACATCAGCTTTCAGTCGATCTAGATCATTCAGATTTTGCAAAGTACCATTGGCATTGATGTTAAACGCTCCTGGTAGTTTGGCGTTCAGTCCAGACACCGAAAGGTTTTGCAGATTACCCTGAACGACTGTCTTTACAGAGAGTGACTGGTTGGGCCACTGACGGATGAAAGAATTCGGCATGTCCTTCAACAGACGGATCATATCCTGTTTACCCAGACTGGCGTCAACAGACATCTTCACGCCATCACCACTCTTCAACTGATCATTAAGATGATCCGTCAGTGATGTGGTCTGTAACTTGTCAAGATCCATGCTGACATGTGCCTTTAGCGAAGACTCTGATGTCTGTAATGACAAGTCAGGTATATCGATCTGACTGCCTTTCATGGTTACATTACCCGACAGGGATGACACATCCAATCCACTCTTTTCTTTCATGGAGGCATCCCTGAGTGAGAATCTCAGATCTGGTGCATGGTAATACAGGGAGTCGATGCCAATATTCACATCACTCATCGACAGATGGTTATAATCGAGTCCATCTGTCTTTATCTCGTAGGGGTTATCATACTTGAATGATCCTCCCTTCCAATCCACCTTATTGATAATATACGTTTCTGACTCTAAGTCAACAACCCCTCCATTCGCCTTCAAGTCGTCAATATTCGCAGCGATACGTAAGGAGTCTCCAGGTGTTCTGACCGCCACCCTACTGTTGCTGATAGCCAACTTATCGACATTGATCTTCCAGTGGTTTTCCGTTTTTGTGGTATCAGAAGAGGTAGAGTCGGTAAGCATCACCTCCACGTCAGCATCTTTCAGTTGAGTGTCGTCAAGACGTATCATCTTTTGTTTCAGATCAATACCATGACTGGTTAATGACAAATGATCGGCCTTGCCCTTTAAACGCATGGATGTGATAAAGTCTACCGTATTGAACTGTACGCCCTTTAGTGTGAAGCCATCTATCTCCACCTTCTTTTTTAAAAGAGGAAGGAACTGCACATCCACATCCATCCCTTCTATGACGGCAATGGTGTCTTTCTGTTGTGGTAAGGAGTCGTTTGGCTGGATGACCTTGACATTGTCTACACGCAGATCCAAAGGAAATTTCAGGTGGACATGCTCTACAGAGATGTCAAGACCGGTTTTTTCTGAGGCGATAGCCGTAAACTGCCTTACAGCCCAGTTCTGCACCGGAGGCCAGTAAAGCAGCAATGCTAATAACAAAAAGAGCGAGACAGGAATCAAAATGCCTATTCCTATCCATTTCAGTATACGCCTCATAATTGCAAAGGTACATTATTCATTGTAGAAAACCAAATTTTAAGAGAATATTTTGGTTTCTAGTAGAAAGGACGTGATAATAAAGAGGTTATGAATCACTAACAATACTCTTCCAAATATTATCATTTGGTAAGGGAGCCTCTACGATGATCTTCTCCTTACTGACGGGGTGAATAAACTCTACCCTACGTGCCAGCAACGATATACTGCCATCAGGGTTACTCCGTTTTGCACCATATTTAAGATCACCTTTGATAGGACAACCGATATGCGCCAACTGACTGCGGATCTGATGATGACGACCCGTCATGAGGTGCACCTCTATCAAAGTATAACGGTCGGTGGCTCCTATCACCTGATAATGTAAACGAGCCCGTTTAGCATTGGGTTTTTCCTTGTCGTATACATAACTCTTGTTCTGTTTCTCATTACGTACCAACCAGTTATCCAGTTCGCCCTCAATCTTTTCCGGACGATTGGAGCAAAGCGCCCAATAAGTCTTGTGTATCTCTCCGTCACGAAACATATTATTCAAGCGGGTAAGGGCTTTTGAAGTCTTAGCAAAGACCACCACACCACTGACCGGACGATCCAAGCGATGTACAACGCCCAAGAAGACAGCGCCAGGTTTGGCGTGTGTTTCCTTGATATACTGCTTGACAATATCAGAGAGGGGAACATCGCCCGTCTTATCACCCTGGACGATCTCCCCACTCTCTTTATTTACGATAATAATATGATTATCCTCGTAGAGTACCTGCATACTCAAATTACATGTTCATACCACCATCAACCTGGATAACCTGACCAGATACATAACTGGAGAGGTCACTGGCAAGGTAAATAGCTGTGTTAGCAATATCTTCCACTGTACCACCACGACGAAGAGGAATCTTACTGATCCACTCCTTACGAATATCTTCTGGCAGCGCCTGTGTCATGGCTGTATCGATAAATCCAGGAGCAATGGCATTAGCACGGATTCCGCGAGGACCCATCTCCTGACCAATACTCTTAGCCAAAGCAATCAGACCAGCCTTAGAAGCGGCATAGTTTGCCTGACCGGCATTTCCGTGAACACCTACAACAGATGCCATATTGATAATGGAACCCTTGCGCTGACGCATCATAATAGGTACACATGCATGAATGAAGTTAAATGCACTCTTCAGGTTAACAGCAATCACGGCATCCCACTGCTGCTCGGTCATACGAAGCATCAGTCCATCCTTGGTGATACCAGCGTTGTTAACCAGAATATCTATACTTCCAAACTCTTCTTTTACCTGTTTTACCACTTCCTCTGTCTGAGCAAAATCAGCGGCGTTGCTGGCATAGCTCTTTGCTTTGACACCCTTTGCAGCAATCTCTGCCTCGGTCTCCTCATTGACATTCAAATCCGTGAATGCAATATTTGCACCTTCTTCAGCAAACTTCAAGGCGATAGCCTTACCAATACCACGTGCTGCACCTGTAATAAGGGCAGTCTTACCTTCTAATAGTCCCATATTCTAATCGATTGGTTTATAATTAATTATTAATAAACTATTCTTATTTATTCATCTTCATTTTTCCCAAAGCTCCATACACTACTTTTGCCACCTGTGGCTTGCTGGTCTCGGGAGTAATACCCTGTCCTAAACGACCGCAGATATAAGGAACCTCTAATCCTTTAATACAATAATGAGTGATGTCAGCCACTAACTCAACGTTGTCAATATCAAACTCACCATCGTCACGACCTTCAGAAAAAACCTTGCGGAAGAGATCGATCTCGTCTTGATCGAAATTCTTCCTTACCTTCTCTACCATCCAGATATTTCTGAAAAAAGCAGCTCTTAGATTACCATTACGCATAACGGTCTCCTTAATCATATCCAAATGGGTATATATTAGTTCGATGATCTTCTCTTGCGGACGGATCTTCTTCGATGCCACTTCGTCCATCTTGTCGGACAAACGTTCCAACTCGCTTTCTATTACAGCATAATAGACGTCCTCCTTATTCTTGAAATAGGTATATAAGGTACGACGCCCTTTGCCTGAAGCAACAGCGATATCATTCATCGTGGTATTCTCAAGTCCATTCTTAGCAAACAACTGTCGTGCCACGTCAACAAGTGTTTGTCTTGTCTTAGATATTGACATACTTACCTCCTTACAATAATTGCACATTGGTTAGATAATGTGCAAAAGTATGGTTTTTAAATGATATCACCAAATAATTAGTGATATATTTTTATGAAAAAACATTATTAACCGTATTACATAGGAGAATAATATGTATACATTTTTTATTTTTCAATCAAAAGCAACAAAAAACACAGAATAATTTTGTTATTACAGAAAAAAGTAGTACCTTTGCAATCGCAAAATCGCGGAGTGGAGCAGTTGGTAGCTCGCCAGGCTCATAACCTGGAGGTCGCATGTTCGAGTCCTGCCTCCGCAACTAATATCACCTGAACCCTGCCTACATAGGCAGGGTTCAGTTTTTTTTTGTATATATATAGATTCCTATAGATTCCTATAGATTCCTATAAAAATGAAAAACCGATTATCCTACTGACGTAGAACAACCGGATATTACTAAACTCATTGATCTTAGAGATAACTCATCACCTTCTCGAAGTATCTTTGTGTGCTCTTGACCGTATACTGCTGACCACCATTCCAAGAACGTATTGCGTGTTCTATGTCATTCTTGGGGTTATGATAGGATTGAATCAACAGGAACATCTCTTTGGATTTCTCAATATTGAAACGATCAGAAAGTTTGTAGCGCTTCTTACTGCCTTTCTTCTTTAAAATTTCATTACACTCACGTACTAATATCGGTGTAATCTGCATAGCGCCACATTGGTTACCATTCTTTGCCATTTTCTTTCCATTGCTTTCTACCTGAATAATGGCATTCATTACTGGCTCCCAGTTAACTTGAGAAGATTTCTTCTTTCCCCTATTTCCAGCATCTGCTGCTGATGGGACAAACATTAATACTGTTAAACTTAAACATAACACCTTAATAAATTTATCCATTAT
>CADBSW010000037.1 GCA_902797505.1 uncultured Prevotellaceae bacterium
ATGATTTCTTTCTTTTCTTCTAAACTGTGATGTATGTACATAATGAACCCCAGAAGTTTTTTTGTCTAACTTCTGGGGTTCACTTCAGTTTTGACACACCCTCTTTTTTTGTTGTATTAGAGCAGTTTCTCGAATTTCTCCTGCAGCTTAGCCTTGGTGGCAGCACCTACGTGCTTGTCAACAACCTTACCGTCTTTGATGAACAATACGGTGGGGATATTACGGATACCATACTCCATGGCGATATCGTCATTCTCTTCTACATCGCACTTGCCGACAACGATCTTACCGTCGTACTCTTCTGCCAACTGTGCAATGTAAGGAGCAATCATACGGCATGGTCCGCACCATGTTGCCCAGAAATCAACTACTAATGGCAGGTTGCCATTCTTCAAACTCTCGAAATTCTCAGTTGTGATTGTTACTTCCATAATTATTTATATTTGATTTTGTAAATGAATAAACAAAGATTATGCCAAGTCATCTTGTCATGGCATCCTGTCAGTTGATGGAGAAACTCATGAAGGAGTGGTCTTGGATATATTGGATGAGCTCCTTATTGATATCCACCCGGTGGTTCTTACTCCTGACCAGTATCGGTTGATGACCTGTAGCATCGAAGAATCGGAAACAGAGTTCTGCATTGCCGGGGTTGTTGGAAACCAGTGTTGACAGATCCTCTGCCACCTGTTCATTGATATCCTCCACAGGCATGCTGATGGTGATACGCTCCAACTGCTGTTCCTTGACGGTCTGGAGGTATTTGATGTCCGTGATGTTAAAGCTATAGGAATTGCTATCACGGAAACGCTGTGTACACTTGGCTGTGATATAGATGGTGTTCCCTTCAGAGAGCATGCCTTTCCAGGTACCCCAGTCTTCACCGAAGACAGCCAGTTCACCGCTGTCATCGTAATCCTCGATCGTCACGATACCGAACCGGTTGCCGTTCTTCGCAATACGTTCTTTTACATTCGTTACGATACCTCCGACGGTGACAATTTCTTTCTTTGCCAGTTCGGGCTTGTCATCCAACTCCTTACAACGGGTGTTGCAGAGTCCGCTAAGCACCACGTTATACTCATCCAACGGGTGGGCAGAGAGATAGATACCAACCAGGTCACGCTCCTTGTTCAACTTCTCTATCGTGCTCCACTCTTCGTTTTGTGGAATCGGAGGGGTGGCAATCTCTATGCTGTCGATACCGCCGAAGAGCGACATGGTAGCCTCTTGCTGCTCTGCCTGGTATTTCTGCCCATATCGGATCAGGGTATCTAAGAATCCCTCACCGCGGTTGTTCAAACCGAAATAGCGCTCACGGGGAATATTAAAACTGTCGAAGCCACCACTCAGGGCCAGACTCTCAAAGCATTTCCTGTTGCAGGCAGAGAGGTTGACACGCTGTACCAGATCGAAGATATCTTTAAATGGACCGTTCTGCTCTCGCTCATAGATGATAGCATCGGCAGCGGCACCACCCATACCCTTGATGGCTGCCAGTCCGAAACGTATCTCACCATGTTGGTTGACACTGAACTTACGACGACTCTCATTCACATCCGGTCCTAAGGTGCTGATACCCATGGAGCGACACTCATCCATCAACTTCGTTACCTCCGTGATGTTATCCAGGTTCCTACTCATCACGGCAGCCATATATTCAGCAGGGTAGTGGGCTTTCAGATAGGCTGTCTGGTAGGCTACCCAGGAATAGCAGGTGGCATGACTCTTATTGAAGGCGTAAGAGGCAAACTTCTTCCAGTCTTCCCAAATCTTGTTGAGCACCTTCTTGTCATGACCGTTCTTGACACCGCCTTCGTAGAAGAGCACCTCCAACTTCTCCATTTCAGCAATCTTCTTCTTACCCATGGCCTTACGGAGTGAGTCACTCTGTCCACGGGTGAAGTTGGCAAGCTGTCGTGACAGAAGCATCACCTGCTCTTGATACACCGTAATGCCGTATGTCTCCTTCAGATATTTCTCCATGCAGGGGATATCGTAGGTAATCTCCGCGCGTCCCAGTTTACGATTGATAAAGTCTGGAATATAATCCATTGGTCCGGGACGGTAGAGCGCATTCATAGCGATGAGATCCTCGAAGACGCTGGGCTGCAACTCACGTAGATATTTCTGCATGCCCGGCGACTCAAACTGGAAGGTTCCGATGGTTTGTCCCTTGCAATAGAGTTGGTAGGTGAGGGCGTCATCAATAGGTATGGTGTCGAGATCGATCACCTTACCGGTTGTCAGACGGATATTCTCCACCGCCTCTTTCAGGATCGACAATGTCTTCAGTCCGAGGAGGTCCATCTTGATCAGTCCTGTCGATTCGATGACGTGTCCGTCGTATTGTGTACAGTGCAGCTTATGTCCTGGGTCAGCCTTGTCTTCTGCGACAGATACCGGTACCCAGTCGCTGATGGGGTCACGACAGATGATGAAGCCGCAGGCATGGATACCTGTTCCACGAACGGTTCCCTCCAGCATCTTGGCATATTTGATGGTGTTGCTCAACCGTTCGTCGGTAGATACCTCGGCATCACGCAGTTCTTTCACACACTTGATGGCGTTGGGAAGGTTCATCTTCATATTATCCGGCAGACGGTCGGGTATCTGTTTACACAGGTGGTTCACCACATCGAGTGGCACCTTTTCCACGCGAGCCACATCCTTGATGGAGTTTTTTGTGGCCATGGTGCCATAGGTGATGATATGGGCACAGTTCTCATGTCCATATTTATCTTCCACCCACTCGAGCACCTTTCCTCGTCCGTCATCATCGAAGTCGGTATCGATATCCGGCAAAGAGATACGATCGGGGTTTAGGAAACGCTCGAAAAGGAGATCGTATTTGATAGGATCTATCTTGGTGATACCCAGACAGTATGCTACCACACTACCGGCTGCCGATCCACGACCGGGTCCTACCATCACGCCCAGTTGGTCACGAGCGGAGTTGATAAAGTCTTGCACGATCAAGAAGTAACCGGGGAATCCCATCGTCTTCATGATGTGTAGCTCGAAGTTGATTCGCTCTTTGACTTCGTCTGACAACGGATCGCCATAGAGTCGACGGGCTCCTTCGTAAGCTAACTTCGCCAGATAGTCGGCCTCAAACTTAATACGGTAAAGACGGTCGATACCACCGAGCTTCTCTATTTTCTTGTCACCCTCTTCTTTAGGGAGCTGGTTTTCTCCATTCTCGTCAGAGGTGAACTCGTCGTAAATCTGTTGGGGGGTGAACTTCTTGCGATACTCCTCCTCGGTACCAAACTCCGTCGGGATAGGGAAGAAGGGCATGATGGGAGCATGCTCAATATTGTATGTCTCTACCTTGTTGAGAATCTCTAAGGTGTTGGACAGAGCCTCAGGGATATCACCGAACACCTCGTTCATCTCCTCACGTGTCTTGAACCACTCTTGCTTGGAATAGAGCATACGGGTGGGGTCATCGAGATCCTTACCTGTTGACAGACAGAGCAAGTGGTCGTGGGCTTCAGCATTATCCTGGTCCACGAAGTGCGCATCATTGGTACAGATCAGTTTGATGCCATATTCGCGTGCCAGTTCGATAAGCACCTTATTTGCCCGTTGCTGCAAAGGATACGTCTCTCTGTTGGCCCGGATATTGGGATCTCTCACTTCATGACGCTGCAACTCCAGGTAATAGTCGTCGCCAAATACCCGGTGATACCATTCGATAGCCTCACGTGCTCCGGCGATATCGTCGTGCAAGATCTTTGCCGGTACCTCGCCGGCAATACAGGCAGAACAACAGATAATACCCTCGTGGTAACGCTCGATGTCTTCACGGTCGGTTCGGGGACGCATATAATAACCGTCAACCCATGCACGACTGACAATCTTGATGAGGTTCTTGTATCCTTGGTAGTTCTTGGCTAATAAGATAAGGTGGTAACGACGCAGGTCACCCTTGTCCTTATCTTTGTCCTCCTTCCTACGGTTGGCCACATACACCTCACAACCGAAGATGGGCTTGAAGGGTTCCAGTCCCTCTTTCTTCCTGCCTCCGTTCACCTTATTACAGTAATCGAAGAATTCCTTGATGCCGAACATATCACCATGGTCGGTGATGGCCATGCCTTTCATGTCGTTGGCAACAGCTTTATCTACGAGTTTAGAGATGCTCGATTGTCCGTCGAGTATGCTGTAATAGGTGTGAACGTGTAAGTGTACAAAGTCTTCCATGGAGGATTGCAATTTGAGGAACAAAGTTACGAATATTCCCTTATATCTCCAAAATTAAAAACGTAATTTATCATTTATAAAGAATTTTCTTTCATTCACTTTGCACTTACCAATTATTTTATTACCTTTGCATCTAAATTGTACGTTTGTCACAATGGGAAAAAGAATAAAGAGGTTAAAAAACATACGCTTACATAGAGAGGGAACGAATACTTTGTTGTATGCGTTCCTTGCTTTGTCACTACTTGGATTCTTGTTATGGTACCTGGTGGGTAACACCATAGCTTTTAATATCTACTTGATCATAGCTATCATTGTCTATTGCATCATGGTCAATTTCTTCCGGTGTCCGATCCGTTATTTCAACGGTGAGACAGAAACGGTGGTGGTTGCCCCTGCCGACGGAAAAGTGGTGGTGATTGAGGAGGTGATGGAAGACAAGTATTTCCATGACAAGCGCATGATGGTATCTATCTTTATGAGTCTGTTCAATGTTCATGCCAACTGGTTTCCCATTGATGGTAAGGTGAAGTTCGTGCATCACCAGAACGGTAACTTCCACAAGGCCTGGCTGCCCAAAGCAAGTGAGGAGAATGAGCATGCCGACGTGATGCTGGAGACCGACGACGGTGTGGAGGTGCTGGTGCGCCAGATTGCCGGAGCCGTGGCACGACGTATCGTTACCTATGCCAAGGATGGTGAAGACTGTTATATCGACGAGCATCTGGGCTTTATCAAGTTCGGCTCTCGTGTGGATGTCTTCCTGCCTGTAGGTACAGAGGTGTGTGTGAAGATGGGACAGTCCACTACTGGTGACCAGACGATTATTGCCCGACTGAAATAACTTTAAGAATAGAAGAAACATGATCCAACACATCCCCAATTTCATTACTTGCTGTAACCTGGTGTCAGGGTGCATCGCTACCTCGTTTGCCTTTGCCGGTGATATGCGACTGGCTATGCTATGGATCATAGCAGGTGCAGTCTTTGATTTCTTCGATGGGATGGTGGCACGTCTGTTGAATGTCTCTTCACCTATCGGTAAGGAACTCGATTCCTTAGCTGATGTGGTTACCTTTGGTGTGGCTCCCTCAGCCATGCTCTATTATCAGTTCTCTGTCATCGACTACCCGGCATGGCTGAATGCGGATATCTGTCGTGTCGTGCTGCCGTATGTGGCTTTCTCCATAGCTGCTTTCTCGGCCTTGCGCCTGGCGAAGTTTAATATCGATGAGCGGCAAACCTCTTCCTTTGTCGGATTGCCCACACCTGCCAACGCCTTGTTCTGGAGTGCACTGATCGTTGGCTCAGGCGCCCGCCTGTATTCATTACCTTATGTCTTCTGGCTACTGATCATCTTGATGGTGTTGAGTTGCTGGATCATGGTAGCCGAAATACCTATCTTTGCCCTGAAGGTGAAGCATTGGACGGTGAAAGGCAATGAGGTGCGTATCTTCTTCTTGCTGACCTCACTGATCTTGCTCTTGCTTTTCCGTGTTCTCGGTTTTGCCATTATTATCGTTTGGTATATCGTCTTGTCTATCGTGATGAATCATCGTGAAAAGACTCCCAACAAATAGTTGCTTATGTTCTTACTGAAATTCCTGTTGTTCGTCTTCATTTGTGGCATCGCAGTAATCCTGTTTATTGTATTGGGGATTCTCGGCGTATTCCGTAAGGCGCGTGTGCAATTTCGCAATGAGTACACCAATGCCTCCCGCCAACAGTCACAACAAACACATTACGAAGATCAAGAAGTAGTCATTGATCCTCGTAATGCTGATGAACGCTCCAGAAAGATCATCTCTGAAGACGAAGGGGAATATGTTGATTTTGTTTAGAGGTGGACGAGTGTTCCGATATCCTCACCTTCCATCACTTTCTTCAGGTTACCCACCACATCCATGTTAAACACATAGATAGGGAGATTATTCTCCTTGCACATCGTGGTGGCGGTAAGGTCCATCACCTTCAGTCCCTTGTTGTAGATCTCGTCGTAGGTAATCTCTGAATACTTGGTGGCTGTCGGGTCTTTCTCGGGATCTGCCGTATAGACACCATCCACACGTGTACCCTTGAGCATCACATCAGCCTCTATCTCGATACCACGCAGCGACGATCCGGTGTCGGTAGTGAAATAGGGTGATCCGGTACCTGCGGAGAATATACATACATATCCCGCTTCCATAGCCTCGATAGCTTTCCATTTGGTGTAGAACTCACCGATGGGTTCCATGCGGATGGCAGTAAGAACCTTGTTCTTTACGCCGACAGCATCCAACCCGCTGCTGAGGGCTAACGAGTTGATGACGGTAGCACACATTCCCATCTGATCACCTTTCACACGGTCGAAGCCCTTCTGACTGCCACTCAATCCACGGAAGATATTTCCACCACCGATCACGATACCGATCTGTACACCCATATCGTGAACCTCCTTGATCTGACTGGCATATTCTCCCAGTCGCTTGGGATCGATACCATAGGCTTGTTCACCCATCAGGCTCTCACCGCTCAGTTTCAGTAATATTCGATTAAATCTTTTCATATCTTAAACGTTTAACATGATTTTCCATTGCTTTCGGCGATTATTGATTTCCCCTCTCATTGCGAGCTTGACACGCAATCTCATCCGTACCTTCACGGGGGCTTACGCACCCCGCCTATGTTGTGTCGCCCCTACGGGGCTAATCATAACTCTACACTCTTACGGGGGCTTACGCACCCCGCCTATGCTGTGTCGCCCCTACGGGGCTAATCATAACTCTACACTCTACACTCTACACTCTAAACTCTAAACTAATTATTCTTCACTCTTCACTCTTCACTCTAAACTGCACCTCCTTAAAGGCGTAGGTAGACAGATGACCGTCTTCACGCTCTAAAACCAGATGCCCATCGTCTTCCACCGTTTGCAGACGGGCCTTAAACAGTCCGTCTTTATCTATATACTCATGAAAGCCTTCTCTGCGGTAGAGAGCTTGCAGGTAACGCTGTCTGACTGCCTCACTACCTCCTTCCTGCAAGAGTGACAGTTTCTCATCAAACCTCTCTACAATACTCTCCAACACTTCCATGCGGTCGGTCTCCCGACCGAGTATCTGATAGAGTGAAACGGGGTTGGGCGCATCACTCAAGAACTGCCGCTGGTTGATGTTGATACCCACCCCGAAGATGCAGTTGTTGATACACTTACCACTTACCGATGTCTCTATCAGCGTGCCGCTGATCTTCTTGTCATGCCAGTAGATATCGTTGGGCCATTTCACGGTAATCCCCTCCGTATAGGTGTCGAGCACCTCTTTGATGGCTAAGCCACCGGCCATAGAGAGGATGAACTGCTTGGTGATGAGCACTTCGCGAGGGTGGGTGAGAATGCTGAAAGTGATATTCTTCCCGCGTTCTGACTCCCAATGGTTCGTGCCCTGCCCGCGCCCTGCCGTTTGGAAATCGGTATATACGATGGTCATCTCCTCACCAGCTGACTGGTAGTCGTGCAGGAAACGGTTGGTGCTGTCAGTCTCTTCTATATAGATATATTCTTTCTTCATCATTTATATTCTTGCGGGCAGAAAGGCATTCTCGATATGCCGTATGCTGTAATGCTCATCATCGGTGCCTATCACGGTGATAATATCAAAGCGGATGGTGGCATTGATACGGTAAATCTTCAGAAACTGATGGGTAGCCAGTGTCAGTGAACGTATCTTTCGCCAGTCAACCGACGATTCCGGTTTGGTGAACAGTTGGTTACGGCGTGTCTTCACCTCCACGATAACGAGCTCGTCCTCGTCCAACGCTACAATGTCAAGATCTCGGTGACGTGCCTTCCAGTCACGTTTGAGTATCTGATACCCCTTCTTGATGAGATATTGGGCTGCCTTTTCCTCGCCCCACTTTCCTAATTCATTATGTGCTGCCATAGATAGATGATTGTTAGATGATCACTCTACAAAGGTAGGCATTTTTCCTTAATCCGACAAGTTTTTATGCATCAACCATGATAATAATATCTTCTTTTCTTTATCTTGTGATACTTTTTTTGTACTTTTACATCCAGAAAGATTTTGTTTATGACACAGACAGAAGAACAGCTCAAGAAAGATGAGTATTATATGCAACGGGCACTGGATGAGGCTCGCATGGCTTTTAACGAGGGAGAGATACCTATCGGAGCCGTGGTGGTATGTCGTGACCGTATCATCGCACGGGCACATAACCTTACAGAGACACTTACCGATGTGACGGCCCATGCCGAGATGCAAGTGATCACCGCCGCTGCCAATATGTTAGGTGGGAAATACCTTACCGACTGCACGCTGTATGTCACGGTGGAACCCTGCGTGATGTGTGCCGGGGCTATCGGTTGGGCACAGATACCGCGTATCGTCTATGGTTGTAGGGATGTGAAACGTGGGTATGAGTTGTATGCTCCAAGGGCGATGCATCCCCGCTCAACGACAGTTGGCGGCATCCTTGAGGAGGAGTGCCGCCAACTGATGAAAGAATTCTTTTTATCTAAAAGGTAGCTTTATTTCACTAATACAACCAGGTACTTGCTGGTGCTCCAGAATATCTGCGGGTTGGTGATCTTCAGGGTGAACTGCTTGTTAGCATCCTGTACCAACATATAACTGCTGGATGGATGCGGCGTGAGCACCTTCACTGATTTAGAGTACAGCTTCACCTCTTTGTCAATGCGGATGTCGATCTTCGTGAAGTAGTTCTTGTTGAAGTTGTTACGCAGCACCTTACCATCATCGTAGATACCCTGCTCCTTCAACTCCTTCTTCGTACCGAACACGAACCAGGCGGTATTCAACTGCTTATCCTGATTGTTGATCGTCTCAGTCTTCTTCGCACTTTCGTCTTGAAGGGCTGTCACATGACTGTTCAGGTTGTTGTTCGACTCCTGCAGATCCATGATCTTGATATCCTTGGTATCCAGGTCGGCCTGAAGCTGCTGCAACTGCTGGTTCTTTGCCTCCAATTCGGTGATCAGTCCGTCGATGGTCTTCTGCAGCTCGTCGCTCTTCAGATTGCTGTTCTTCAACTGAGACTGTAACTTCTTGATCAACTCACGGTTCTTAGCCATACGCTGACTGATGAACTGCATGTTCTCACGCATCTGCTGAGCACGGTCGGCACGCTCACCGGCCTTGGCCACGTTGACACGTCCCTCGGCCTCGCTGATGGCACGGAATCCTTCCTGGATCTCGTTCAGCGTACCCATCATATCATTAATCTCATTGTCTTTTTGCTCAATAATCTTCTGGAGAGAGTCATTCATACCACCATCCGGCATCACCGGGGCTGACTTCTGGTTGTCACAGGCTACGATAGCCAGCATACACAATACTGCAAATAATAATTTTTTCATATTACTTCATTTTTTGTTTATGATCTTTTTTACCGGCAAGTACGATCACGAACTCACCTTTTGGTTCTTTCTCCTTAAAGTGGGCAATCACCTCCTCGAGGGTGCCCCTGACGCTCTCTTCGTGAATCTTGGAGATCTCACGACAACAGCTTACCTGTCTGTCGGCACCGAAGAACTCTACGAATTGCTCCAATGTCTTCAACACCCGATACGGACTTTCATAGAAGATCATCGTACGCTCCTCGTCGGCCAAGCCCTCCAGACGTGTCTTACGCCCTTTCTTCTGCGGCAGGAAACCCTCGAAACAGAAGCGCTCGTCGGGCAGTCCGCTGCTTACCAGAGCCGGTACGAAGGCGGTGGCACCAGGGAGTGTCTGCACCTCTATGCCTGCGGCGATAGCCTCTCGTATCAGGTAGAAGCCGGGGTCGCTGATGCCCGGTGTGCCCGCATCACTGATCAGCGCTATGGTCTGTCCACCTTTCAGTCGCTCCACGATACCGGCTGCTGTGCCATGCTCATTAAACTTATGGTGCGACATCAGGTGGTTTTTGATGTCATAATGCTTCAGGAGGATTCCCGATGTACGGGTATCTTCCGCCAAGATCAGGTCGGCTTCCTTGAGGATGCGTATGGCCCTGAGGGTGATATCCTCCATGTTTCCCACCGGTGTGGGTACGATATATAATATGCCCATATCGAATGTTAGACCTTGCAAATATAATGTAATTATCATTTAATTGTTCTTCTTAATAGAAAAAAAAGTGCTTTTCTTTGCAATTTTTAAAACAGATTTGTAATTTTGTGGCGATATGATGGAAAATTTACAGGGGGAAGCACATCGCCCCGGCAGAATAGAAGTGGTGTGCGGATCGATGTTTTCGGGTAAGACCGAGGAGTTGATCCGGCGTTTGAAGCGTGCTACCTTTGCCAAGCAGCGTGTTGAGATTTTCAAACCGTCACTGGATACAAGATACAGTGAGGTCGACGTGGTGAGTCATGATCAGAATGCGATACCCAGTACGCCCATCGACTCGTCGTCCTCTATCTTGCTGTTGGCAGGTGACAATGACGTGATAGGTATCGACGAGGCTCAGTTCTTGGATGAGGGCCTGGTGGATGTATGTAATCAGTTGGCCAACCGTGGTGTGCGGGTGATCATTGCCGGACTCGACATGGATTTCCGTGGGGTGCCATTCGGTCCGATGCCTGCTTTGTGCGCCATTGCCGATGAGGTGACGAAGGTGCATGCTATCTGTGTGAAATGTGGTTCGCTGGCTTATCTCTCGCACCGTCTTATCAAGAACGACAAACGGGTGCTGCTGGGAGAGACCGGCGAATATGAGCCGCTCTGCCGCGACTGCTACCGTAAGGCGATCGAGGAAGAGAATAGTCAACAGTAATGATATGAGAGCGTCATGATAGAAGAGAAAATAACCTTCGACCGATTTATCCGTTGGATGATCATCGTACTCATCGTAGTGGGTGTCTATCTGATTGTCAGTAAACTGAGTAGTGTACTGCTGCCGTTCTTCGTGGCATGGTTCCTGGCCTACCTCATCTACCCGATGGTGAAGTTCGTGGAGAACAAGATGCGTGTGCGTAACCGTGTCATCAGCATCGTCCTTACACTGATCTTCCTGATCGCTGTCATCACAGGCGTGGTGTGGCTCATCATCCCTCCGATGATCGAGCAGTTCAGCAAACTGGGACCACTGATCACCAAATACCTGCAGCTGAATACCCAGACGAATGATCTCTCACGCATGGTACGTGACTGGATCGCTGATAACCAAGAGGCTATCCAGGATTTTATCAAGCAGAAAGACCTGGTGAGCATAGCGCAGCAGGCCATGCCAAAGGTGTTCTCCGTCTTGGGACAGACGGCTAACATCATCATCAGCATCGTGGCCTCGGTCATCACCTTATTATATATGTTCTTCATCCTGCTCGACTATGAGTACCTCACAGAGAACTGGATACGTATCTTCCCCAAGAAGGCACGACCATTCTGGAGTTCGCTGATGGGCGACGTGTCGCAGGCGTTGAACAGCTATATCCGTGGTCAGGGACTGGTGGCACTCACCATGGGCATCCTGTTCTGCATAGGGTTTACCATCATCAACTTCCCCATGGCCATCGGTCTGGGTATCCTCATCGGTATAATGGACCTGGTGCCTTATCTGCATACCTTCGCACTCATACCAACGGCTTTCCTGGCATTGCTCAAGGCTGCTGATACCGGACAGAATTTTTGGGTGATCCTGATCTCTGCCGTGGCCGTGTTTGCCATCGTGCAGGTGATCATCGATATGGTAGTCACCCCTAAGATCATGGGATCTGCCATGGGACTGAACCCCGCCATCTTGCTGCTCTCCCTCTCTGTATGGGGTGCATTGCTGGGATTCATCGGCGTGATTATCGCCCTTCCCCTTACCACGATACTGATCACTTACTACCAACGATATGTCACGCGGGATACTATAGAAGAACTGCCAGATCCGCCTGATGACCATCTTCCCGTGGCAGAGGCTGAGCGCACCACACAGTCGTTTGCCCCTGCCGAGGAGGTTGCTGATGCGGTGACTGACAATGTCCAGACAGACGAAATACAAGAAAATTAGAAAAAATCACCGAATAATTTTGTGGATTCAAAAAATCATTGTACCTTTGCATCCGCAATTTTGATGATTGCATCAGGGAGATCCGCTAGCTCAGCAGGTAGAGCACAACACTTTTAATGTTGGGGTCTTGGGTTCGAGCCCCAAGCGGATCACATAATGAAGGCATCCTTTTTGGATGCCTTAATTGTTTTTTAATGATTATGCTCAAGGTAGATAATCATTACTGATATACGATTCAGTGATTATTCTTGCGGCAAAACAAGTTGTTTTGGTCTGGATTTATACACCTTTCCTAACAGCAAAGATAATCTTTTCCAAGGCAAAACAAGTTGTTTTGATTTTATTGTTATTATTACAGAAAAGATGAAGGATTATATTATCAGGGTAAATGATTTATAATCAGTGTGTTTTGTATATCTCTTTGCGGATACCGAAAAATATTTTAATTTTTTTCGTTTATCGGTTAAACGTTTTGATATATCCTTCGTCAAATAATCGGTTATGTAAATTTAAAGTTTTCTTTTTTATAAAAAGTAATTAGTTTATGGGTACAGGTGGCTTGTTCGTGAGTAATAGGCCACCTGCTTTTTATGTTAATCGGTCAACCAAAAGGTTGACCGATATTTGTTAATTTAGAATTTCGTAAGCAGTACGCGGAAGTAGGATTCCGGACTGAGGTAAGAACTGCTGACGGTAAGGTTGCTCACGGTACTGCCATCTACCTGAATGCCTACCAGGTAGAAATATACTTGTAACTTGTTGCGATAGAACTCACCGTTATAGTTGGTGTTGCAGTAGAACCAGAAATCCACATCATGTGTCTCACCGTCGTACGTCAGACTGACCGTTTTCTTGGTTGAGTCGGGGTCACCGAACTTATACTGTGGATAGGCACCGAAGAAAACATCGCCATCCTTCACTCTGTACAGGTAATACTTGATGGCCAACGTCACGTTACCTCCTTCTTCCTCTGCTGCGGCTTTCAACCAGTCATCATTGGTGCCACGGGCAAGATTGACGAGGGGTACTGACACATAGACGCAAGAGTCGCCCACACCAGTGACGGTTGCCGTGGTAGCGATAGAATCCAACTCGTTGAGGTTTTCCCCTGCGAAGAAAAGTTTTCCTGTGTAGTCACCTGTCATCTGGTTCATATAGTACGTGTAGTCTTCTGGTGTTATTCCATCATAATCATCAGAATCGTTATCGTCACTCAGACAAGAGGTGATGGTGAATGCGCCTGTCATGAGGAGCATACCGTACAAAATGTAGAAGATCTTTTTCATATTGTTTTTTAATAAATTACTCTTATATAAACAATGTGTTTGCGGAATCTTGCATGGGGAAAGAGTTTTTTTAGATTTTTTTACTTTCTCCCCGTAACAGATTCATAAACTCCTCTCGGGTCTTAGCCTGATTGAAGGCTCCGCAGAAGTCGCTCGTGGTGGTAATGGCATTCTGTTTCTCCACACCGCGCATCTGCATACACATGTGCTTGGCCTCGATGACAACCATCACGCCCAGCGGGTGGAGGGTGCTGTCGATACATTCTTTGATCTGCTGGGTAAGACGTTCCTGAACCTGCAGACGATGACTGTAGATATCCACCACACGGGCAATCTTTGATAATCCGGTGATATAGCCGTTGGGGATATAGGCCACGTGGGCCTTGCCGTAGAACGGTATCATATGGTGCTCGCAAAGCGAGAAGAAATCGATGTCTTTCACGATAACCATCTGGTTGTATTTCTCTGCGAAGAGTGCGTCGGTGAGCACCTTGTGGGCGTCTTGTGCATAACCGCGTGTGAGTATCTGCATCGCCTTGGCCACGCGGATAGGTGTTTTCAACAGTCCTTCACGCTGGGTGTCTTCTCCTAACAGGGTGAGGATGGATTTGTAGTGTACGGCCAGTTCATCGAGCCCTTCGCGAAATTCAATTTCAGGATTCATGTTATTGTTTTATTAATTGATAAAAGTTAGTTCTAATCTCGATATCTCGATCATGTAATGATTAATCTTGCACCGTGATCTTTCCTTTCACGATGCAGGCCTTTGGATAGCCGAGTTTCTTCACTTGTCGGAGGATATCCTGCGCCTCGCCGTAGGTCTTGTAGTTACCCATGCGACAGATCCATCGGGGGGAGTAGAAATGGACATAGATGGGCTGGTCGGGGAAGTTGGTCTTCATCTTACTTCCTGTCTCTTCGGCTTTGATACGGTCGGCACGTGAATTGCCACCACTATATACCTGTACACGGTAGCCTGTTATCTTATAGGCACCGCGCATCACCTTCTTACGGGTGTCGATAGTGGGAATATCGAGCGCACTATCGTCGGTGGCTTTCTTTTCTGCGAGTTCTTTTTTCTGTTCAGGAGTCTTCGTCTCCGTCGCGGTAGTCGGTTTCGTTTCTGTTTCCTTAGGTGGCGTTACCGTTGCGGGTTTCTCCGTAATGGGCTTACCGTTAACCAGTTCGGTAATCTCTGCACTCTGCGTAACGGTGACGGTTCCTTTACCTTGTTGTTTCTTCTGCAGTTCGTCGATGAACTTCTGTGCATGTCCGGGCACAGCTGTTAAAAGGTAAAGAGACAGAAGTGTCATTACCTTGATGAAACGATTACCATAAACTGTTGTTATTCTCATGATCAATAGTTTTTAACCCTTATGATAGAATACATGATTGTAAGTCCTCACCCCATCACTCCCCAGGTCAGGGGTGAGGGACTTGTAAGTTGAAAGTGTATTATTTCCAAGCGTCGATGATACCCTTGAAATCAGCTGCCTTCAGAGAGGCACCACCGATCAGGCCACCATCGATATCTGGTTTTGCAAACAACTCAGGAGCGTTGCTGGCCTTGCAGCTTCCGCCATAGAGGATCGTTGTGTCCTCGGCCACCTCTTTGCCATAGCGCTCAGCGATGATGCTACGGATATAGGCGTGAATCTCTTCTGCCTGATCGCTGGTGGCTGTCTTGCCGGTGCCGATAGCCCAGATGGGCTCGTAGGCGATAATCACCTTGCGGAAGTCTTCCTCAGAGAGGTTGAACACGCTGCCTTCGAGTTCTGCCTTTACGACCTCGTTCTGCTTGTTGGCCTCACGCTCTTCCAGACTCTCACCGATGCAGAAGATCACCTGCAGACCGTTCTCCAATGCCAGGAGCACCTTCTCACGGAGGATCTCCGGTGTCTCGTTATAATAGCCACGACGCTCTGAGTGACCGATAATCACATACTGTGCACCGGTGCTCTTCACCATCTCTGCTGATACCTCACCGGTATAGGCACCCTTTACCTTATCAGCGCAGTTCTCGGCACCCAGTGCCACTACGTCTTGGTTAAGGAACTGTGCGATGCTGGCCAGGTGGATGAATGGTGTACAGATCACCACACCACAGTTGGGCTTCTCAGCGGTCAGTGTGTCGTTCAACTCTTTTGCCAGGGCGATACCGTCCTGCAGATTCATGTTCATTTTCCAGTTTCCTGCTACAATTTTTCTTCTCATATTAAAAAAAACTTATTGGTCCTCTTTTTGTTGAGGATGATGTTTATAAATGTTATAATATCTTTTTCTCTTCTTGAGCCATTTGGTCCATGCCCACAGACGGTCTGCAAGGATGAGCACAAGCAGCGGCAGGGCGAACCATAACAGTACCACCACGATCTTCTGTGCTACGGTAGTCGTGGGCATCTGTCCTAATGGTGACTGATCTAACGGCTTCTTGAGCTCGGAGATATCAGGCAGACGGTTGTGGCTCCATTTACGGATGATCGTTCCTTCCTTGAGGAGCATCAGTCCCGGGTTGCTGCGTATCATCGTCTTGAGCGTCGTCTCATCGACATTACAGAAGGGATACTCGGCTCCTGTCATCTCTCTCCACTGTGCCACGCCGCTCTCGTCGCTCGCTGTCAGACCGTAGAAGGCGTAGTGGTTCTCCAACGCATATTCGTATAGTTGGTCTATCTCACCGAAATTGCTGTCGCTGGCCTTCTCCAGATGGGGTGCCACCAAGAGGAAGACATAGTTGGGGTCGTTGATCACCTGGTCTGTGATATCATCCCCACTGTCCATCGCTGTGATGGAGAAGTCGTGTATCGGTGGAACATATCCCTCACTGATCGTCTCTGTCTCACTGTCGATGAACGTCCATGTAGAGTCGGGATAGTCGTCCAGCGTGAATCGCTTCCTCACACCGTCTTTCTCTAATATAAAGGTGGTGCTGAATTCCGGTTGCGGAGCACCCTCGGGTATCTCCATGCCTTGTGGAATGTTCGCTCCGATATGATAGGGCCGGAAGTCGAAACGGGGTAGGGTGTACAGACTCCAGATGCTGGATATGACAATGAAGAGCAGACTGTAGTGCATGGCTATCCATTGGTTGGTCTTGCTGACGAGGATCACCATCTTCGTGGGATACAGCATCAGGATGACAGAACAGGTCAGCAAGATGATATTCTTCAGGAATGTCTGTCCGTTGGTAAGATGAACGGCATCACCGAAACAACCGCAGTCGGAGATGGGATTGGCTATCCACAGCCACATACTGACGATCGTCATGAAGACCATGAAGAGGAACGTTATCCGGGTGGTGATGCGCCGGTGCATGGCCAACAACAGGAACACACCCAGACAGAACTCGATCGCTGCCAGGATGACGGCTGTTGCCAAGGTGATGATGTCTGGCAACAGTCCCGACAGGTTCATCGCGGTAAGATAGTCTTGTATCTTGTATTGCGTGCCCAGCGGGTCGATGGCCTTGACATATCCGGAGAAGATGAAGGTGAGGGCTACGACAAAACGGCACAGGTTGACGATCAACCGGTGCAGCACACTCGTTTTGTTGCTGGGAAGACTCTTATTGGCTGTTGCTTTCTCCTTGCTATCCTTCATCTTTTATCTCTATTTCTCGTTTCCCATCAGTTTGATGGCCCCGAAGACGGCATAGTTGATGATATCCATGTAGTTGGCATCGATACCCTCACTGACAAGCGTCTTTCCGGCCAGGTCTTCTATCTCCTTGATACGTTGTATCTTGGTCAGGATAAAGTCGGTGTAACTGCTGATGCGCATCGATCTCCATGCCTCGTCGTAGTCGTGGTTCTTCTTCAGCATCAGTTGCAGCGCCTCGTCGGCATACTGGTCGTAGAGCACCATGGCGGTATCGTTGTCGATATCCACCTGGTCGACATATCCGCGGGCCAGTTGTATCAGTCCGATAATGCCATAGTTGATCAGTCCGATAAACTCCGGACGGATACCCTCTCCGACAAGCGATTCCTTCTTGATCTCCAGCGAGCGGATGCGCTTGGCTTTGATGAAGAGCTGATCGGTGAGTGAACTGGGGCGCAAGATTCTCCAAGAAGCACTGTAGTCGTGCAACTTCTTTTCAAAGAG
The DNA here is from genome assembly GCA_902797505.1 of uncultured Prevotellaceae bacterium. GTDB lineage: Bacteria > Bacteroidota > Bacteroidia > Bacteroidales > Bacteroidaceae > Prevotella. The sequence goes on from CADBSW010000037.1 coordinate 17,601, forward strand.
TGCCCTGCATTCGGCCATGACACTTTTGAATTGTTGTTCTGTTTTATCCGTTGTCATATTCCAAAATATCTTGGCAAAGGTAGTAATTTTCCGTGAAACGACAAAGATACTTGCCTTTTATTCGTCGTTTAGACGAAAAATGATGGTTTTTACTCTTTTTGTCGCTTGTGTATATACTTGATCTTGGCACAGAGCACATCAAACTGTGTCTGCAGGGAGTCACGGTGCATGCGCATCTTCGTCACGTTGGAGAGCTGCTCATACGTGGCGGTACCTGCAGCATGTGCCTGTTCTGCCTGACGCTTCATCTGTTCGTATTGGCGGTTTACCCGTTGCAGTTCTGCGTCTAACCGCTGCACTTCTTGTTGCGATGCCTGCAGGGCGGAGTCTTGATGATGCTGCAGACGTTCTTTGCGCGTCTGGATCTCTTCCTGCATCTTACGGTGTTTGTCCTCGCATCCGAAAAACAGACAAACAACGATGGTCAATAGGATATATTTTTTCATGTTCTTTCGTTTGTGGTACAAAAGTACGAATATTATTCCAAAAATCCTTAAGTAATGATTACATTTTAACAGTCAAGCGGGTCTTGTTAATAATTGATAATGGAAAATGGATAATTGATAATTATGAAGAAATCTAAGGCAATCTTTTCCTTTTTGCTGGTCGGTATCCTTTGTTGGTTTACCAACAGTCAGATATCTGCACAGTCATCCGGTACGCATGCCACGTTTATGAATCCGATCCTCGGTGGTGACTATCCCGATCCGACGATCATGCGTGAGGGGAACGACTATTACATGACCCACTCGTGTTTCGACTACCAACCCGGACTGGTGGTGTTCCACAGTAAGGATCTGGTGCATTGGGAACCGATCAGTTATGCGTTGAAAACCTATCTGGGTAGTGTGTGGGCGCCGGATATCTGTAAGTATAAAGACAAGTATTATATCTATTTTACGGTGGCAGGCAAAGGGCGCAGCAACTATGTGGTCTACGCTTCCTCGCCTTATGGTCCCTGGAGTGATCCGATTGATTTGAAGATCGGTAATATCGATCCCTGTCATGTGGTAGGTGAGGATGGTCAACGGTGGATGTTCATGAGTGGTGGTAAGCGCGTAAAACTGTCTCCCGACGGACTGTCGATCGTGAAAGGTACGGAAGAGGTGGTATACCGCGGTTGGAAATATCCTGACGAATGGGTCACCGAGGGGATGTGTCTGGAAGGACCTAAACTACGTCGTATCGGAGAATACTATTACTACCTGAATGCAGAGGGTGGCACGGCCGGACCGCCCACCAGTCATATGGTGGTGCAAGCCCGTTCCCGGTCGATCAACGGCCCGTGGGAGGATGCGCCGAATAATCCGTTGATACATACCTGGAGTAAGGATGAAAGGTGGTGGAGCAAAGGCCATGGCTCTTTGGTCGATACCCCCGATGGAAGGTGGGTGATTGTCTATCATAGCTATGAGAAAGATTTTACCAATTTAGGTCGTCAGACACTGATGGAGCCCGTCGTCCTCGGTAAGGATGGTTGGTTCTATAGAGATGAGACGGTGGATGTGTCCAAGCCTATCGCCTGTCCTATAGCCACGCCCTATGCAGCCGATCGCCATGGACAGCTCGATGCCTTCCGTTTAGGACTCGACTGGAAATGTTATAAGTCGTTTGATCCGTCACGCTTTGTGGTGAAGGACAATACCCTTACCATGCGGGCTCAGGGAACAGATCCCGGTACTTCTGCTCCCCTGATGTTCGTAGCCGGCTGTCATCGTTATGAGATCGAGGCAGAGATCGAGTTACAAGGGGATGTCACCGCTGGTATGATCCTCATTTACAATGGTTCTTTCTTCATGGGAACGGGTTTTGATCAAACCAAGAGATACCGTTATCGTATGGGTGGCGCCTCCAGGGCTGGTGGACTGCCGGCAGGTACAAAACGACTCTGGCTCAGGTTGCGCAACGATGATAATATTGTCACGGGTCAGTATAGTATGGATGGTATCCACTGGCAGCGTGAGACATGGGGCATGGACTGCTCGGGATATAACCATAACACCCTTTATGAATTCCAGAGTGTGCTGCCCGGACTGTTTGCTTTCGGAAACGGAAGTGCTGTCTTCCGGCATTTTAAATTCACCGAACTGCGATAGCGTTTTCAGAAGACTTTAAGGTCTTTAAGGACTTTAAGGTCTTTAAGGACTTTAAGGACTTGAGCGAATAAATTTGATTCATTAATTACCAAATATCTTTACAAAATATTCGATTATACCATCCGCTTATGAAGTTTAAAAAGATTCTTCCGTTACTCCTGTTGCTGTGCTCTTGTCAGTGTGCGTTTGCGGATGATAAGAACGATATCCTGAACACGATGCGCCGGGCCACCCAGTTTATGATGGACTCGGTGAGTCTGCATGGTGGTTTCGTATGGAATTACACAGAGGATCTCTCACGCCGTTGGGGTGAGATAGAGGCCCGTCCGACCATGATCTGGATGCAGAGCACCTCCACGCCAGAGGTAGGACATGTCTTGTTGGATGCCTATCATGCCACGGGTGATGAGTATTACTATCAGCAGGCTTGTAAGGTGGTGGGTGCTATCTTGGATGCCCAACTTGAATGTGGCGGATGGAACTACCTATACGACTATGCCGGGGAGGAGTCGATGAAGCAGTGGTATAACACCATCGGAAAACAGGCATGGCGACTGGAAGAGTTCCAACATTACTATGGCAATGCTACGTTTGATGATGATGTGACCTATCATCCGGCCAGCTTGTTACTGCGTATCTACCTGGAAAAGAAAGAGAAGCGCTTCCTGGATCCGTTGAACAAAACCATCGATTTCTATCTTAAGAGTCAGTATGACAACGGTGGATGGCCACAACGTTATCCATTGCGATATGATCATCAGTTCCAGGGACGGCCCGACTACAGCTCGTATATCACCCTGAACGATGGTGTGATGGAGAATAACATCGATTTCCTGATGCAATGTTATTATGCACTCGACAGGAAAGACCTGAAGAAACACATCGAGAAAGCGATGTACGTGATGAGAGACATGCAACAGCCACTGCCCTATGCGGGGTGGAGCGACCAGTATACTTTGGATCTCAAACCGGCACAGGCTCGCAGTTATGAGCCGCGTGCCGTGAATACCGCCACTACCATCCGTATGATGCGACTGATGCAACGGTTTTACCTGATGACTGGCGATAAGAGTTTTCTTCGTGGATTGGAGAATGCCTGTCAGTTCGTTTGTTCACAGGCATTACCCGACAGCGTCGTACGTCTGTGGCGCTCTCCAAGCCTGAATGAGGGTGATATCCTTGTTCCTCGCTTTGTCGATCCCGATACCGGCAAACCCCATTTCGTACATCGTAAGGGCGGAAATGTGAAGAACGGCATCTACTATACCGATGAGGATATCCGTCAGACGATCGGTCACTACAGCAGTGCGGCCCGTATCAGTGCCCGACAGGCACAACAGATCGTACGGGAGTCGGCCACCCTGAAGGTTATCGGTTGGCAGAAACCGCATAGTCTGAGGTATTACTATTTCAATAGCGGTTCGTCACGGGGCAGATCCGTAAGACGGGTGATAGAGAGTCTGACGCCCCGTGGTTGTTGGATCACCCCGCTGACCATGATGTCGAATCCCTACAAACCGATACCTGCCGATATGGAGGAGAGTAGTGAGGACCGACAATATATCAACACCTTTGTAGGTGATGAGTATGACACCTCTCCCTATAGCGACCGTAAGACGCTGGGTATCAAGGTGGGCGACTATGTTGCGAATATGAATGTGTTGATCGGTGCCTTGAAGAAACAAGGTGCTCCTGAAGACCGTATCTCGTTGGCTAACAAGGATATCCGTATGGAGGTGTGCCGTTATGGTGCACGGATTATGACCTTGTCGGTGCCCGATAAGAAAGGCAAGATGCAGGATGTGGTATTAGGTTTTGATGATGAGGATGGCTACCGCCGGGTGCGCCAGAATTTCGGAGCCACCGTCGGACGGTACTTAGGACGTATCAACGGTGCTGCCTTTACCCTCGACGGAAAGCAGTACCAACTGCAGAACTACGGCAAAGGCGATATCTCTCATGGTGGCTATCCGGGCTTTGCCCATCAGGAGTGGACCGTCAAGAAACAGACGCCATCATCGGTGACACTTGAGTATCTCTCTCCCGACGGGGAGAATGGCTTCCCCGGTAATCTGTTGATGCAGGTGACCATGACTCTGACCGATGACGGAGCTCTCCATCTGAGTTATGATGCAGCGACGGATCAACCTACCGTACTAAACCCCAGTAACCATTCTTTCTTCAATATCTCTGCCAATCATCTACAGACCATCGAAGAGGAGATCCTTCGTGTGGATGCCGACAGTATCGCCGTCTATGATGCGAAGAAACGACTTACCGGTGAGATGATGGCGGTGAAAGGCACTCCTTTCGACTTCCTTACACCGAAGAAGATCGGCTTGCGGATTGATGAGAACGATACCCAGTTGAATGTCACCAAGGGTTATGACCACACCTGGCGCCTGAATCACCCCGGTGAACTCAGTAGGGTGGCGGCAGAACTGTATGATAAGAACAGTGGCATCACCCTGTCGGTATATACCACCGAACCGGGAATGCATATCTATACCGCTAACGGACTGAACGGATCGACCGAGGGAAAGCATCATCAACGGTATCCCCGGCGGTCGGCTATCTGTTTTGAGACCTGTCATTTTGCCGACAGCCCTAACAAACCGCAGTTCCCTACAACAGTCTTGAGACCAGGAGAAAAGTTCCATTCGGAGACAATTTTTCGTTTCGGTAGAAGATAAATGAATATTTTTTATTACTTTTGCAGTCCAAAAGTATATAGTAATGAAAATATTCTCAGATGCCGAATTGGCAAAGATCCTTGATAAACCCATTTTCCACCAGATATCAGAGACCGCCGATCAATGCGGACTGGAATGTTATGTGGTGGGGGGATATGTGCGTGATATCTTCTTGGAACGTCCCTCCAACGACATCGATGTGGTGGTGGTAGGCAGTGGTATAGAGGTGGCTACCGCTTTGAAACAGCGACTTGGCAAGAAAGCGCATCTGAGTGTCTTCCGTAATTACGGCACAGCACAGGTGAAATATTTTGACACCGAGGTGGAGTTTGTCGGTGCCCGTAAGGAGAGTTATCAGCGGGAATCCCGAAAACCGTTCGTGGAAAACGGCACGTTGGAGGATGACCAGAACCGTCGTGACTTCACCATCAATGCGATGGCTATCTGTCTGAACAAAGAACGTTTTGGTGAACTGGTAGATCCCTTCGACGGCATATACGACCTGGAGGATGGCATTATCCGTACACCGTTGGATCCTGATATCACCTTCTCTGATGACCCGCTGCGAATGATGCGTTGCGTGCGTTTTGCCACCCAACTGCGTTTCTATATTGAGGAGGAAACCTTCGATGCCCTCACCCGTAATGCCGAAAGGATTCGTATCATCAGTGGAGAACGTATCTCTGAAGAACTCAATAAGATCATGCTGACAGATACGCCAAGTCGTGGATTCGTAGAACTGCAGCGATGCGGACTCCTGCCGCTGATCTTGCCGGAACTCTCTGCCCTGGATATCATCGAGACACGCAACGGTCGTAGTCATAAGAATAATTTCTACCACACCTTGGAGGTGCTCGATAATGTATGCAAGCATGATCCCGACCATAACCTGTGGTTGCGCTGGGCGGCCTTGCTCCATGATGTGGGTAAGACTAAGAGCAAGCGATGGGATAATGCGGCAGGATGGACCTTCCATAACCATAACTATATCGGGGCTAAGATGGTGGCAACCATCTTCCGTCGACTGAAACTGCCGTTGGATGCCAAGATGAAATTCGTGGAGAAGCTCGTCGACCTCCATATGCGACCGATCGTGATTGCCGATGAGGTGGTTACCGACAGTGCTGTACGCCGCTTGATGAGCGATGCCGGAGATGATATTGATGCCCTGATGACTTTGTGCGAGGCAGATATCACCTCGAAGAACGAAGTGAGGAAGAAACAGTTTCGTGAGAACTTCCGTTTAGTGCGTGAGAAACTGGCCGATCTGAAAGTGAAAGACTACAAACGACTCTTCCAGCCGGTGGTGGATGGTAATGAGATCATGGAGATGTTTGATCTAAAACGCTCGCAAGAGGTGGGTGTCCTCAAACAGAAGATCAAAGATGCGGTGCTCGACAGTAAGGATCCTAAGGAAAGGTAGGCTTTAACTGAACTATTGAAAAAGAAAGCGGC
>CADBSW010000038.1 GCA_902797505.1 uncultured Prevotellaceae bacterium
CAAACATCAATGTACTGTTCAATAAGAGCAGTGCAAACATAAGTGCTCGCATCATGCCCTTCTTCTGAAAATGTACGTTTACCATAGATAATTATTAAATTGATTAAAATGTATTATTCCTTTATCGTTATAATTAGGTTATGTCGTAATAATAGATACCATCATAAATGGTTAGTAGCGTGCAAATATAGGAAAAACTTTCTGATTGACCAACTTTTGTCGGTGTTTTCTTTCTCTTTAGAGTAATGATAGGCTGTAGATATACACCACTGCGGCAGGGAAAGCCATCAGGGATGAGTCAAAACGGTCGAGCATGCCACCATGACCAGGTAAGATATTACCGCTGTCTTTGATACCGATGGTGCGTTTGAACAGGCTCTCCACCAAATCTCCCCAAGTGCCGAACACGCAGACTACGATACCTAAACCGATCCATTGCCAAAGTGGTAATAGTCCGGTGGTAGATGGGGCCACGGCTGTTGACTGGTCGTATAGACCGATGATGATAGCGGCAATAATCACAAAGATACCGCCACCAATACTACCTTCCCAACTCTTTCCGGGAGAAACGCGCGGAAACAGTTTGTGTTTGCCGAGCAGACTGCCACAGCAATAAGCACCTGTGTCGCTCACCCAAAGGAAGATAAACACACTCAGCGGCAACAGCATGTTGTAATGGATATTCCCGTCGGTGCCTCCATTGAATGCCAGCACACTGATGGTAGAGAAGGGTAGGGCGATATACATCTGCGACAACATCGTATAAGCCCAATCATTGATAGGGTTCTCTTGCTTCAGATAGAGTTCGCTGATAAAGAGATATACGATCGTAAGCAGATAGGGTACGAAGACGGCTGCCGATGAGGTGATGCCGCTGCAATAACCACTGATGGCTAAAAACAGGTACACACCTGCGACCGTACTGATAAAACGGTTGATGGTGGTTGCCTCTATATGTTCATTCACTAATCCACTAAACTCCCAAATGGTAAGACCGGTAACGATGGCAAACAAGAGGAACATTGCCTCGGGTCTTAAAAAACAGGTGACGATAGCCGTCACAAAGATAATGCCGGTAATGGCTCTAGTGATCAGATTCTTCATTTCCTTCTGTCAACAGCTTGTTGTCTTCTTTCACTTCATTCTCTTCCATCAACTCCTGTGAGCGACTTACCCATGGGCGCTTGCCGAAGATCTTCTCTACGTCCTCTGCAAAGATCACCTCACGCTCGATCAGCAACTCAGCCAATTTGTTATGACCGATGCTGTTCTCACGCAGAATATTCTTCGCACGCTCATATTGCTCATTGATAATTCTCAGCACTTCCTCATCCATTACCTTGGCGGTTGTCTCTGAGTAGGGGCGCTGGAAGTTGTATTCGTTATTATTGTAATAACAGATATTCGGCAGTTTGTCGCTCATTCCGGCATAGGCAATCATGCCGTATGCTTGTTTGGTGACACGCTCAAGGTCGTTCATGGCACCGGTAGAGATCTGTCCTACAAACAGTTCTTCGGCAGCACGTCCACCTAAGGTAGCACACATCTCGTCGAGCATGGCTTCTTTCGTCTGGATAACATATTCCTCGGGCATATACCACGCAGCGCCAAGGGCACGGCCACGGGGTACAATTGTCACTTTCACCAGTGGGTTGGCATATTCGCAGAACCATGAGATGGTGGCATGACCAGCCTCATGGATAGCGATGCTACGCTTCTCACTGGCTGTCATCACCTTCGTCTTCTTCTCCAAACCACCGATAATACGGTCGACAGCATCCAGGAAATCCTGCTTGTCAACAGCCTTCTTGTTATGACGGGCTGCTATCAGGGCTGCCTCGTTACATACGTTGGCGATATCGGCACCCGAGAAACCTGGCGTCTGACGGGCCAACTGATCCACATCCACGGTATTGTCGATCTTCACCGGGCGCAGGTGAACCTCAAAGATGGCCTTACGCTCATTGAGATCGGGCAAGTCGACATGTATCTGTCGGTCGAAACGTCCGGCACGTAAAAGGGCAGAGTCTAGCATGTCGGCACGGTTTGTGGCTGCCATGATGATGACACCTGAGTTAGTTCCGAAACCGTCCATCTCGGTAAGGAGGGCATTGAGGGTATTCTCACGCTCGTCATTACCACCCATAGAAGGGTTCTTAGAACGCGCACGACCAACGGCATCAATCTCATCGATGAAGATGATACAAGGACTCTTCTCCTTTGCCTGA
>CADBSW010000039.1 GCA_902797505.1 uncultured Prevotellaceae bacterium
CTATGGATATCAAGATCCTCAGTATGAAGGCCCAGTTGAAGACAAAGGAAGACAGCGTGAAGTATCTCGAAGACGTAAAGGCCCTCTATGCTAAGGAGCCGGCAAACGAGCGTATCTTCGCCCTGTTGGTAGAGTACTATGGATCAGTTAATGACGACGCAGCTAAGAATGCCCTCGTAGCAAAGCAGGTAGCTGAGCATCCCAGTAAGATGGCTTGGGCCCTGAAGGGTGAGAGCGACATGCGTGAGAGCAAGTGGGCTGATGCCATCGAGGCATACAAGAAGTCATTGGAGCTTGATCCGGATTTCATCCAGGTGCGTTTCAACCTCGGTCTGTGTATGAACAACCAGGCAATCACGCTGAAGGATCAGAATGGTGGTAACCTCGTTCCTGAGGCAAAGGCATTGCTAGAGCAGTCTATCCAGAATCTGCTGAAGTGCAAGGAGCAGGATCCTAACCGTGAGCAAGTGAACTGGGCATATACCCTCTATCAGGCATACTACCTGATGGGTGATGAGGCAAAGGCCGCAGAACTTGAACCCCTGATTCAATAACAATTAAAAAATAATGAAGAAGCGACTGATTATCTTTTCGCTTCTCTTAATAATCTTTGTACCGTGCTTGGAGGCTCAGAAAAAGGAGATCTCTCAAGCACGGACTTATATTAAGAGTGGCAAGAATCTCGACAAGGCTGAGCAAATGATGCAGCGCTTGTTGAAAGACAGTGTACATCGGCAGAATGAGAAAATTCATCTCATTTATACAGAGAGCATACGTAAACAATATGATGCTATTAATGAGAATATGTATCTGAAGAAAACGGTAGATACAGCCTCTTTCTTTAATATCATCCGCAGGCTCTTTCTTGCCAATGAAAGTCTTGATACACTTGATGCCACTCCTAATGAGAAGGGTAGTGTGAAGCCCAAATACCGCGCAAAGAACAGTATGTTCCTGCATACCATCCGCCAGAACCTGTTTAATGGTGGCGCCTTCTTTATCCGCAAGCAGAAGTTTGAGGATGCCTTCAAGATGATGGACGCCTACCTGGATTGCAGTCGTCAACCCCTTTTCTCATCATACAAATATCCGGAGAACCCGGAAGCTGCCTATTGGGCCTTGTATTCCGGCTATAAACTCTCGAATCCCACACTGACCCTGAAATATGCAGATATAGCCAAACAGGATACTGCCCACTTGGAGTATACCTTGCAGTATCTGTGTGAGACCTATAAGGCATTGGGTGATACCACAGCCTACGTAAACACACTCAAAGAAGGCATCGAGAGATATCTCGACTATCCATATTTCTTTTCCTACTTAGTGGATTATTATACCAGCAGGAACCAGTTGGATAGCGCCCTTACTGTGGTGGAGAAAGGCTTGGAGCATGATCCGGAACGCATCCTCTTCCTCTCATCCAAGAATAACCTTCTGCTAAATCTCGGAAAGTACGAGGAGTGTATCAAGGTGTCTGACAAACTGATCAGCAAGGACGATTCCCTTGCTGAGGCCTATTATAATGCCGGTGTGGCCTATATCAACATGGCATTTGTCTTGGAAAAAGAGAAGAAAGCCACGAAGAAACAGCGCGAGGCCATCCTCGATAAATACCGCAAGGCAAAACCGTATATCGAGAAGTACCGGCAACTGGCACCTGACAAGAAAGACCGTTGGGCGGCAGCGCTCTATAATATCTATTATCAGTTGAATATGGGTAAGGAGTTTGAGGAGATCGACAATCTGTTACGGAAGGCTTAGTTTCTGTATTGCACCTCCTGAAACCCTACTAAGATATCCGTACGATCCTGTTTTCCACGATAATAGATCAGACATTGGTATTTGTTCTCTGTATGGTAGAAGTTACCGTCAGAGGGTAACTGGCGGATCGTTCCATCGTCATGGACTACGATGAAATGGTAGTTGTAATAGCCTAACTTCTGTTGGATCACGGCTTCATAATAACCGCTTTCCTCATTGTATGTCATCTGATAGTCAGGCGTCAGTTGTTCATTGGTCCACCGGCCATCGATGTAGATGTTACCGTCTTTGATGCGGTCCGTCTTCAACTGGTAGTGCACCAACATATATTCTGAACTCCTGTCGTTCTCGTAATTGTCAGAGTTACGGATATAGAACGCCCCATTGGCATCCTCATCATACACATAGTTGTTTTGCGGTTCACAGGCGAAGGGATAGACATGATAGTCTGTTCCATCCCAACGGATCACGTCGACACCCATCGATGGATGGTCGGGGTCCAGCATCTCGAATTTATGGTATTCATTACCTGCCTCAAAGATCAGTTCTTTACTATGTAACCACTGTAATCCGTTGGGCATGATATACTGGGCGGGTGTATTGACAACAGCCGTGTTCCAACGGCCATTCTGCAAAACCACACTCTTGATCTGTTCATGGGGCTCCGTCACGGTTACTGATCCATACGACAGTTTCATAGCTACCTGCTGATGACTCTTGTTGATGTCGATATCGGTATTCGACGATACCTCCATCATGACACCCATCCTGGGGTCTAAAACCATGAAGTGGGCAACAAAGATCTTCTGATGGTCATTGTTTTCATCGTAAACGGTAACCCGGTAGTTGCCCCCCATCCTGATACGGCATCGGTCATTGGGAATACTGAGCGCGTAATGGGTATAGAGCATATTGGTATTCACCGACTCTTCCTTATCGTCGATCGTGTTTCCCTCGACAAATCCCTCGATGAAATCGCTCGGAAAGAGTCCTTCGGAGACTGTCCAGTCGGCATCACAGTGTTCTATCGTATATGTAAACCGACGATACTCGTGGGTGAGGTCGTCAAAACCGATATTGATAACCTCATCTTGGTTAAGACGGATGACAGGCATGGAAAGCCATCTGTCGCCAGCCACCACCTGGAGGGTGGAGATATTCGGGTCGTATATCTCATTCTTCTGTGCACAGACAATGGTCGTAAACACCAAAAGGATGAGCATTGTGATATATTTCTTCATGTTTTTTTGAAATATAACGTTTTATATAAATAATTATTGTACCTTTAGCTTTGCCGAAGGTACTCCGTCTCGGAAATGCGCAAATAAATTTGGCATTTCACTTAACTTTATGTAACTTTGCAGGTTGTTAAAGATTTATATGATGGACGTTATTATTAAAGATAGAGATCTGCAGGCTGCCTCCGAAGAAGGGATGGATGCCTTCGTGGAAGTGTTTGTCAATGCCATCAACAATGCTATCGGTAATCAGTTGACCGCAGAGACCATGGCTTTGCTGAATGCCGACCAGATCACGTTGTTGGCTTACTCTATCCTTCGTGAGGAGGTGATGGACGGAGGGTTCATTCAACTCATCCACAACGGATATGGTGACTTTATCTTTAAGAATCCGTTTGCCAAGGCCGTTAAGCAATGGGGATTGCGCGATCTTTCAAAACTGATTTACAATGCGCACTCCTTATTTGTAAAGTATCGTCAGGAGATCGAGCAAGATTGTACGGATGAGGAGTTTATGGCCCTCTTCGAGAAATATCCTGAGTTCGATGATATGGATGACGAGTTTGTGGAAAACGAGGAGAAATGGACACATGATATCGCCTATTATATTGACGAGCATATTGAGAACTTCTGTAAAATAGAAAAGGATGAATAAAGAAGATCTTGAGATAAGGAAGAAAAGTCCGGTATCGATAAGAAACAAAAAGGCATCGTTTGAGTATTTCTTCATCGACACCTATACGGCAGGCATCGTCTTGACGGGAACAGAGATCAAAAGTATCCGTCTGGGCAAGGCCTCGCTGGTAGATACCTATTGTTATATACATAATGGGGAGATATGGGTTAGAGGCATGAATATCTCTCCCTATTTCTACGGTTCGTATAATAATCATGAGATGAAGCGTGACCGTAAACTGCTCCTGACAAAACGTGAGATTCATCAACTGCAGGAAGCAACGAAGGCCATAGGTTATACGATTATCCCAACCTTGGTTTTTATCGACAAAAAGGGTAGGGCGAAGGTGGACATCGCTTTAGCAAAGGGTAAGAAGGAGTTTGATAAGCGACAGACATTGAAAGAGAAAGAAGACCGCCGTGAGATGGACCGTGTCATGAAGCATTACTAAAGAAAGACGATTATTTGTAAGTTACAATGATAAAGAGAAGAAGATGGAGACTTCTGCCTGGTGTTGAACCGACAGAGATGGATCGTAAGATCATGTATTGGGAGAATAAGGGCAAGGAAGTGCCTACCCGAAATCTGATCAAGACTGAAGAACAGATAGCCGGTATCCGTAAGGCCGGTGTGCTGAACACCGCCGTTTTGGATGAGGTAGCAGAAAAGATTCATGAGGGCATGTCAACCCTTGAGATCGACCAGATTGTGTATGACTACACAACCCGTCATGGCGGTATCCCAGCGCCACTCAACTACGAGGGATTCCCCAAGAGTGTATGTACGAGCATCAACGAGGTGGTGTGTCATGGCATTCCCAAGGCTACAGATATCTTGGAAGAAGGTGATATCATCAATGTGGACTGCACAACGATTCTCGACGGTTATTATGCTGATGCATCCCGCATGTTTATCATTGGAAAGACGACACCCGAGAAAGAACAGTTAGTGCGTGTGGCCAAGGAATGTCTTGAGATTGGCGCTCAGGCAGCCGTTCCCTATTGTTTTGTTGGGGATATCGGCAACGCCATACAGAAACATGCTGATAAATATCACTATGGTATCGTCCGTGACCTGTGTGGTCATGGGGTGGGAAATGAGTTCCATGAAGAACCCGATGTGATGCACTTCGGTAAGAAAGGCACTGGCATGCTGTTGGTTCCCGGCATGGTGTTTACCATTGAGCCGATGGTAAATATGGGCAGTTGGAAAGTTTTCACTGATGCTGACGATCCTTATGGATGGGAGGTAATCTCATACGATGAGAAACCCAGTGCACAGTGGGAACATACATTCTTAATGACAGAAGACGGATTGGAGATCCTAACCAGATAATGAAGCAGGATATATATATATTAGGTATAGAGAGCAGTTGTGACGATACGAGTGCTGCCGTATTGAAAAACGGTGTGTTGCTGAGTAATGTCACGGCCTCACAGAAAGTACATGAAGACTACGGCGGTGTGGTGCCTGAGTTGGCTTCACGCGCGCATCAGCAGAATATTGTTCCGGTGGTCGACCAGGCCATCAAGAGAGCCGGCATACAGAAAGAACAGTTGTCGGCCATCGCCTTTACAAGAGGTCCGGGCTTGATGGGCTCTCTGTTAGTGGGAGTGAGTTTTGCCAAAGGACTGGCAAGGAGTCTGGAGATTCCCCTGATTGATGTGAACCACCTGCAAGGTCATGTGATGGCGCATTTCATCAAGGAGAGTGATGATGATCATAGTCAACCGCCATTCCCCTTTATCTGTCTGTTGGTGAGCGGTGGTAACTCACAGATTATCAAGGTGAATGCCTATAACGACATGGAAGTGCTGGGACAGACCATTGACGATGCAGCCGGTGAGGCCATTGACAAGTGTTCGAAGGTGATGGGCCTGGGCTATCCCGGAGGACCCATCATTGATAAACTGGCGCGTCAGGGTAACCCGAAAGCCTATCAGTTCTCCGAGCCCCATATCCCTGGTTACGATTATAGTTTCAGTGGTTTGAAGACGTCATTCCTCTATAACCTGCGTGACTGGGTGAAGGAAGATCCCGATTTTATTGAGCATCATAAAGAAGACCTGGCCGCCAGTCTGGAGTTCACGATCGTGGATATCCTGATGAAGAAACTCCGTATGGCTGTTAAAGATACAAAGATCAAGCATGTGGCAGTTGCCGGTGGCGTAAGTGCGAACAATGGGTTGCGCAATGCCTTCCATGACTATGCAAAGAGATATGGTTGGACGATCTATATCCCCAAGTTCAGTTACACCACGGATAATGCGGCCATGATCGGTATCACCGGTTATTACAAATACCTGGATCATGAATTCTGTGATATCAGTGAACCGGCTTTCTCAAAGGTGACATTAAAATAATTTATCGATATGGATTTTGAAAATAAGGTATTAAGCAAGGAGATCAGTCAGTTGCTTTACGAAAGAGGCTATTCATTAGGCACGGCAGAGAGTTGTACCGGTGGACGAATAGCCGAGGCGATCATCGCGACTCCGGGATCCTCCAACTATTTCAAAGGTAGTGTGATCTCCTACGTGAATGAGATCAAGGAGAGTCTGTTGAATGTAGATCATCAGACATTAGAGGAAAAGACAGCCGTATGCGAGGAGGTAGCCATTCAGATGGTTCAGGGAGCCTGCAAGACCCTGAATGTTGACTTCGCCATTTCTGCCACAGGCATTGCTGGTCCTGGTGGTGGAACGAAAGAGATTCCTGTGGGAACGATCTGGTTGGCATGTGGCAGTAAGGATGATATCGTGACCCTGAAACTGGAGGAAGATGAAGGCAGGGATAGGAACCTCACGATGGCCACTCATCAGGCTTTGCAGATGTTCTTGAAATATCTCAATGAGCATCTTACTCCAAAAGAGGAAAGTGGCGAAATGTAAGTGCTATTACACCGTGAAATGGCCTATAATTGACGATTGACGCTGTAAATCACTCTAAAAAAATCATAATAACAAACATTTTCATTGAAATATTTTGTTATTTCCCGAAAAGTTTGTAATTTTGCAACCTGTTTGGAATAAGTATCAAAAATCGAAGTAAAAAAGTAGATAGCAATGTCGAAGATTTGTCAGATTACGGGAAAAAAAGCACAGATTGGTAACAACGTTTCCCACTCAAAGCACCGCACAAAGCGCAGTTTTGATGTTAATTTGTTCAGCAAGAAATTCTACTATGTAGAGGAGCAGTGCTGGATTAGCCTCAAGATCAGTGCTGCAGGATTGCGTCTTATTAATAAAATAGGCCTTGACGCCGCACTGAAACAAGCTGTGGAAAAAGGTTATATAAACTGGAAAGACATTAAAGTTATAGGAGAATAATCACCATGGCAAAGAAAG
>CADBSW010000040.1 GCA_902797505.1 uncultured Prevotellaceae bacterium
CGTGTCAATAGAGACACCTACTACACAGAAGCGGTCCTTGAAGTCCTTGGCGATCTCTGCCACCTCGGGCATGGCATGCAGACACATTCCGCACCAGGAAGCCCAGAAATCGATCAACACGTACTTACCCTTTGGCAATACATCTACCAGCTGACAAGCCTTGTTGTTGATATCCAACAAAGACAAGTCGGTCACGTTACTACCCTTGGTGGTAAACTTAGCAGAATGCATCCGCTTGGTGTATTCCCTCTCCCTTACAGGATCGGCACCTGTCAGTTTAATGGTTTTCTCTAAATGTGCCACCTGTTCATTGGTGAGGTTATAGCCTCGCTGCAAGAGCTTGTTGGCTAAGTAGAGCGAGATGACCGACTGCGGGTGTTTGTCGATAAAGGCAAAGGCATCTGCCTCCATCTCACCGCCCATATCCAGCAGGTCGTTATAGTCCTCCTGCACCTGCGTGCCATGGAGACGGTAGTCAGGTGTGAATACCAGTTGTCCGTCGGATAAGAACACCTCGTTGTAAGTCCAGCGGATAGAGTCTGTTGGCCAGTGGTTCTTCTCCACCAGTTCCAGGTTGTTCGTCATCAACGTACCCTGAGCCGGACTGTCCATATGCTTTCCTTTCAACACGAATAATCCGTCTTTGATATAGCCGTTGGCCAGATCAACAGAATAGGATGTGTCGGTATGGCAGACAATACCCACCGAGTATCCGTCGGGCAGATTCACCTGTCCTCTGATGACAAAGCCCTTCTCCTGGGCATGCATTGCTATGCAGCTCAGAAGAAGGGAGATCGTATAGAATAGTTTTTTCATTATCAGTAATTACTTCTTGCGATAGAGAATTTTCTTACCATCATAGATGTAGATACCTCTCTGTTCCATAGCATCTACCTTACGGCCATCGAGGGTATAGATACCCTTGCTCTTAACGGTCTCACCAGCCTTGATAGTAGCGATACCGGTCTGTGAACCGTCGGTCTTGGTGTAGATAACGTCTGGGAAAGAGCCCGGAGTGAGTTTCTCTACACAAGAGTCGGGCATAGCCATATATACCTGCTTAGCAGCGATCTCGGCACCTGCGATTTTGAATACCTCATTGTTTACATCGAAGGTATAGTAATGGTGTCCGGCAGGGAGGGTATCAGTCTTCACACCTGTCTCGCCAGTCCAGCGGAGGAAGTTGACATTTGAACTCGGGTCAGTGCTTGTAGGATCGTGTTTGAAGGCATGTGTTCCTTCACCATAAAGCAATTGCACACCGGCAAATTGTCCTCCATAATAATTAATTGGGGTGGGAACAGCTGCGATAGCATCTTTACCGTTCAGTTCAAACTTCGTTGGACTGTCGGTATCGAAGACCATCACAGTAAAGGGATAACTGTCAGGATAATAAACATAGCAAGGAGTATAGTACGGCAGATAGCCACCACCCTCCGGGAAGGTAACAGTCTCCATCAGCTCACTCTCGAAATAAGCGTAATACTCTTCTGCCTTGGTAACGTCAACGGTCAGTGGGTTATCCTTGATCTGCTTGCCTGTGCTCTTCTCTAACCAGTAAGCGAAGGTAGAGGTACTGTCAGGAGTAGCTGTCAGGGTTACCTTATCACCGATATTGTTGCTAATCTTATCAATGGCAACTTTACCAAAGTTCTCCTGTCCGTTTCCTACACGCGGATAGACATGGGTGAAGACTGCGTAATAAGCGGTGTCAGCTTCCAGTGGGAAAGTACTTACAGCGGTTAATGAGTCCTCAGCACTGCTGGTTGACTTTGGAGAGATACTTGCTGGGTTTTTGACAGTAATCAGCGTATCAGTCTTAGCGGTGAAAGTACCATCCTCATTCTTTGTTCCGAAGGTATAACCGGCAACGATCCATCCATCATTAGGAACAGCATGAGCTGTAAAAGCCTGTAAGTCGTTGTCCTGCATGGTGTACATCACATCCACACTCTCAGCAGGTGTCTCAAAATTGGCACCATCTGCCTTAATACTGGTACTTTGTAATTCTGCATACACCTTACCGGCACCTGTAGGATACGTGTCAAGATGTACATAGTAGTTGAACCATCCGGTAGGACCTGCCAATGCACTGATACTTGTCATCGACAACAATGCTGTAACCAACAGTGCTTTACTGTTGTTACACAAACTGGTAAAAATTTTCTTCATAATGATCATTATTAAATTAAAAAAAGTTTTGTTATTTTTGTTTTATTCTTTTACGGATAATTATAAATATGATGAACAATGCGGCAATTAAAAGTAATCCTGCCAAAACTTTCATCGGAGTAATAGTTGTTTCTCGTGGCATGCTCTGTGGTAGGGCTTTATATAGCGTCAGCACACGACCCGTAGTCATCTGCCTGCTATTCCCTGCCTCATCCACCAACGTTGCCTTTTGCCAACTTGACATCAGCATGGAAGGAGAGAACTTGTTATTGATGTCGCCTACCTCATTTCGCTCTTTAAAGAAACGGATATACAGCATAAGTTCCAGCCAAGGCTCATAAGCACAGATACTGTGTACGAACTCCGAGTAGGGAGCATTCATGATAGGATCCAACTGATGATACTCGATATGTTCCTTGTCAAGACATTGCTCCACGGCCCATATGCACATTGATGTGCAATTGGTGGTAATTACATTATAATCCCATCGTGCACCTTGTTCTACCTCATGGTCGAGCAGTCGCCATAACTCCTGCTCTTCATGAGGCAGTAGGTTGAGTTGTACCTGACTTACCCCACGCCCCTCTTCCCGGTAACGCTGCAGGAACATCTCTGTAGGAACACTCTCAAAGCCACCTTTGGCAGCACCCCTGACATATTTCAACAGTGTGATATTGTCGGATGCCATGGAGAAGGTGAAACAATAATCGAGCTGTTCTGAAGGACATTGCAGACGGAGGGCAGCATGTCCGAAGGCTGAAATACTTTCATTGCTTGGTGTTACAGTCATCAGCCATACCTTGACGAAATCCGGATGAGCGGCGACACGGTTGATGGAGTCAGCTTTCAGACTGTCTTCCTGAAGCTGATCCTGCTGACCGGCAGCACTCGCTGAGAGTACTGCCAGCAGCATCAATACCGTTATCCACCACTTATCTCGCATCGCGTACGTATCTTACACTGAGGTACTGGCCTTCGGTCTCCATACTCTCGCGGAATACCTCATTGCGGTTGTAGAAGAACTTACGGTAGAAATAGTATTCACCTTCCTTCTGAGGATCCTTAGAGGATGTCCAATAGAAGCCGTAGTTACCCATAAAGCGCCAGCCAGAGGTGGACATGATGGTATGTGTGGTATAGTAACCACCCAAGAGCAGGTTCAGATCGCAAGGATCCTCATACAGACTTACCATATTGTGCATGATATTTCCGCGCCATTCACGTTTAGCAGCATCGCCAGCCGACATGCCGAGCTGTTGCTCCAGACTCTGCCAATCCTCATCTGTAGGCAGGCGCCATCCCTCAGGGCACAAGCGTTTGGCAGCACCGAAAGAATATAAGCGGCCATATTTTGCAAGGTTTCTCTTACTGGAGGGATTTGCCTCGTGCTCATCGTAATCCAAGTAAATGGTAACATCCGACAGACCGTCGGTATAGGCAAAGTTTTGTGCCATCCACTCTAAGTTGCCATAGCGAACCGTGTTATACACTAAACCGTCACGCTCGTCTACAAAGGTGCCAGTCGATGTTGCGGGTACTTTGGCAGGCACCTCATCCTCCTTGTCATCACAAGCAGACAGGAATCCCATACATATCAGGGTCATCAAGACCCATATCATTGATTTGTATCTCATATTCTTTTATTCTTTAGAAAACATAACCTAACTTAGTAAGTACCTCCCTCATCATCTTGATCTTATTCATCACCAAAGGATACTGACCATAAGTATTTTCTATTCGCTCATCCGTATAAGATATTACAACCAGTGAATAAGCCTGCAGGTCATCTTTCTGTGAGGGGAAATAAAGATTGGCATTGGATGTGGAAGGACTGATGAATCCATTGTCAAACAGGTACTTCTCACGGGTGGTACCCTCTGGGACAGACATGGAGCGCGAATATTGTACACCACTGATCGCAAAGAACTCGCTGAAGGCATCGCTGTTGTTTTGAGCCAACTGTCCGATGATGGTATTCAGGATACGGGTAGCCAGTGTTTTCTTTCCGGATTCGGAGAGGCGAAGTGCCTGTCCTAACGATACCACGATAGTACGTTGTCCGCAGGCAGCGAACGGGCGTGTGACCCTTCTCTGATTATCTGTTACCTCTATCGTCTTGGCTAAGAACCAGCTGAAGGGGCGCAGCTTGCCGGTGATATGGTTCAGGATGTATTGATCCATATAGTCAACTACCTTACGCTGCTCTTCGATATCCGTAAAATAGGTGTATTTCTGTGTATCCGTAAGTGGGAGTGACTGCCCCACAGCATACAGGATATTGAGCAGTTCTGTGAAATACTTCGGATCACCGTTAACGTCGATACCGATCTGGTAGTGCTGCAGGGTATCGGTAAAGAGCAGGTAACTGCCGTATTTCTCTTTAAACTCTCTGCGCAATACAGAGGTGTCATCGTTGGCTGAGGGGTTGGGGATGAAATTATTCGTCGGATCTTGATACTCCGTTCCTAAAGTCTCATCGTCATCGCCACAGGCAGTCATGAGCATTACCGCCATACATGCTGCCAATATTATCTGGATTTTTCTCTTCATGATTTCTGTTGTTTAATCATTATTCTTCAGTAGGAACAACCACGTAGTCACGCCATTTGTTAGGATTGTTAGGCATACCGGTATTAAAGTCGAGCACCTCCTGTGGGATAGGCAGTGTCCATGACTCATCATCTTCTGTCAGCACATACTGACGCGTCTCAATAAAGTCGTCCGAACCACGGTCTTTATATAATGTATAGTTATGGGTAATGGATTTCTTTTCCGGTTGTACCTTACATACTCTGTATCTTCTCAGGTCAAACCAGCGATGGCCTTCCAGCACCAGTTCCAGGCGACGCTCTTTACGGATAGCCGAAATCAGTTCGCTACCTGTCGCGGTCACTACACGGTCTTTCGCATCCTTATAGAAACGGGCATTACGGAGGGTGTTCAGTGCTTGGAGTGCCTCTGTGTCATGACCCATGTATGCCTCAGCCTCAGCCAGGTTCAGATAAGCCTCACCCGAACGGAGCCAGAACAGTGATGATACATCGGCCTCTGCCGTAGTGTAATAGCTGTAGTACGTGTGATAATACTGAATATCTGTCTTTGGATAGGTTACAGATGACATCTCAAAGTTAGCACGACGCTTGGTCAGTCCGGCAAATGAGCCGTAGGTCCAGAACCAGCGCTCACGGCGCAGGTCGTTGGAAGAGTATTGCGCATACTGTTCTTTGCTCACACGTAGTGCTTGAAAGGCAGGGTCTATGATAGATACCAGGTCATCGCCACCCATGGAGAAGATACTCTCAGGGTTAGCCTTCGTGCTGAAATAATCGGTATTCTCTGTCATGTTCATCAGCGTAGGATGTGCGGCAATTACCTTACGGGCATATTCCGCGGCCTTCTCCCAGTTCTGCATATACAGGTAAACACGGCTGAGCAACAGACGTACGGAGGTAACATCAGCGCGATACATTGAGTGGCGGGGCTTGGTAACCTGGGCCAACTCTTCTTCTGCTGTCAGAAGATCAGACAAGATCAGGTCGTATGCCTCCTGCACAGTGTTGCGGGTAAACTTCTGATCCTCCACCAGCTCACTGGTCTTGATAGGTACTCCAAGATCCTTAGATGCGGTATTGGGATCATAGGGATTGCCATAGAGATTGACGAGCCAGAAGTAATAGAAGCCACGCAGGAAGTGGGCCTCACCGGATACACGTGTGGCTCCCTCTTTCTCAGAGTCTAAGGTTACCGGCACATCCACGACACTCTTCAGGATGTTATTGGCCACATTAATATTCTTATAGATTTGCGTCCAGGTGTTGTTCTCTGTAAAGAAGCCATTGAAAGTCTCTTTCATACCCGTACGCTGCTGCCAGGTGAGATAGGCAAACTCACGCTCATGGTTATCATAATGCTGTGCTCCGAAGTTGTTCTCTTCCACCTCATCAGCCAACAGATGGAGGAACATGCCCTTGTTCGACTCTACAACGAATGCAGCGTATCCTGCCGTTGGGTTCACCTCCATATAGCAACCGCCCAGGAGCAACTCATTCAAGTCTTTCCATGAGCGTACGTAGTCGTTGTCCTGAGATGATTCCTCCAGGAAGTCACCGCAGCCTGTCAGCGACACCAGCGCCAGTGACAATACGATATATTTTAAGAAATCTTTTTTCATTTTTCTTTCCGGTTATTAGAAGTTAACATTGACGCTAAACGTGTAGCTCGGTGTGTCACCCAACTGCACCTCGGTGAATCCTCCCTGTGAAGGTGTCTGACCGCGCAGGGCCGAGTTACACCAAGTATAGATATTATAAGCACTCAGCGTGAGGGCTAATCGACCCAGTCCTAACTTCTTGAGTTGCTCCTGAGTGAACTCATAGGTCAGGGATACATTCGACAGCTTCAGATAGCTGGCACTTACCACACG
Organism: uncultured Prevotellaceae bacterium; assembly: GCA_902797505.1. GTDB lineage: Bacteria > Bacteroidota > Bacteroidia > Bacteroidales > Bacteroidaceae > Prevotella. Next base: position 6,596 of record CADBSW010000040.1, read on the forward strand.
GGCTGTACTGTAGTCGTACATATTCCATGCATTCTCACCAATCGGTGCTCCGGTATAGGGATAGCCGTCGCTCCAGTGTGAGGTGTAGTAATAATATCCGTCTGTCCATTGTCCCATTACCGCAGGGATATTGGTGATCTTCTCATCACCGGGCTTCTGCCAGCGGTTCAACATATCACGATTGACATTATCCTCTGAGCGGAATCCGTTAAGCATGGAATCGAAAAGACGGAACAATCGGGTCTTCGCACCTAAGTTGTAGATCAAAGAGGTTGACAGACGCAGTTGCTTATAGGTAAAGGTGTTGTTGATACTACCGGTGATATCCGGCTCACGGCGACCACTGGCAGCCAGCACCTTTGTATATGCCTCGTAGTTCTTGGCCTCACGCAACTCACTCTGGCGCTCCTCCCAATCCTCAAATAGCGGACCGCCATCTACGGCGCTCAGTCCGGCAAAGCGATAAGAGAAGAAGGTACCTACAGGATATCCCTGCACCACAGCAGAGCCATTGAGGAAGTTGCTCAGCTCATAGGTCTCAGCACCCGGTGCCGTCTTGATCTTGTTGTAGATCTTGGAGAGGTTACCTGAGAGGATCCAATAGAACTTCTTAAACTTGATAGGTGTAGCACTGACAGACACGTTGAAACCCTGGTTGGTGATGGTACCTGAGTTTACCACATATGAGTTGAAACCGTTTACATCAGAGATCACCTTATCCAAGAACGCATCGGTAGTCTTCTTATAGTAATACTCTGTCTCTACCTGCAGACGACCGTTGAAGAATGAAGACTCCAGTCCGACGTTGAATGAGCGGGTCTTCTCCCACTTCAGATCGGGGTTGGCAAAGTAAGCAGGTGTAGAGATCATCTCATCATAGTAACCGTTCATGTTACCTTTCTTAATAATCAACTCCGGTGTCTGGTTGTCGAGCATGTTACCTTGCTCACCATAGGATGACTTGAGTGCCAGATGATCCAGCCAGTTGGCATTGATACGGAAGATGTTCATGAGGTTGGCATTGCCAGAAACAGACCAGATAGGCAACAGGTTCTCGTTACTGCGACTACCGAACTTGTTTGAACCGTCGTAACGGCCGTTGACATTCAGTGTGAACATGTTCTTATAGCTGTAAGAGAGGGTAGCGTATGCCGACACGATGTTGTTGGTGGCATCGGTGATGTGCGGCACATTCTCACGCATCCAGTTCCAGTAATACACGAAGTTAGCGGGGATACCTGTAGCGAAAGATCTTCCACGGTCTTTGTAATAACCGCGCTGTGTGTAGCTGTCACCGGTATAATGCCCGCTGCTTGCCTCGAATCCGAGAGCGATATTGGCATTATGCTGTTTGTCACTACCAAAGTATTTGTTGTAATTACCCTGGATACGGGCTGTCCAACCGATATTCTTATTGGTTGACTTACGGAACTCACCACCGTAAGGCATCTCACTGTCGGTAAGCGCTGTCTCATCCAGCTCATAGCGTCTCAGGTTACGGGCGTAGAAACTCTCCTCGCCATACCAGGTCTCTGTGCCGGAATTCTGGATGTTAGCAGAGAATACGCCGTTGAAGAACAGGTTCTCTGTCGCTTGGAATCGCAGGTTGGCCGTAGCCGTCACGGCATTGGTCTCCTGCTCCAAAGAAGTGTTATTCAACTCATGGAGGAAGTTATAGTCATAATATCTTCCGTTGCTGCCTCTCATCTGATAGAAGTGATAACTGCCATCATCCTCATAGGCAGCGATGGTACGTGCTGTCTTATAAGCATAGTTGATGGGATTCACATCACTAGGGTTATAGGTACGGTCGTTCAGATAACCGTTCACGTTAAACTGCAGTTTGAGTTTGCGACTTAAGTCGAAGTCGAGTTTCACCATGGCAGTATAACGACGGTTGGTGGTATTGTTGATTACGTCATCCTGATCGGTATAACCGATAGAGGTGTAGTAACGTACCTTGTCAGAACCACCCGAGATATTCACGTTATGGTCGTGAGAGAAAGAGTTGTGACAGAGCAGGTCGAACCAGTCGGTATTCTCTGCCATCATATCCTCTACCTGCTTCAGGAACTCCTCATGGGTAAGTTGTCCGGCATAATATTGTGTCAGCGCCCACTCATAACCCACATGTGCCATGTCGGTGGAGTATTTATACTGATGATCTACCAGATACTGTGAGAACTGGATACGCTCGGCAGAGTTCATCAGGTTGATCTTCTTATCAGAATAGTAAGGACGGCGACGGGCGGTAAACTGTCCGGAGTAAGAGATGATAGGCTTACCCTCACGACCGCTCTTGGTGGTTACCACAATAACGCCGTTTGCCGCACGTGTTCCATACAGAGCAGTGGCGGCAGCATCTTTCAAAACGTCAATACGTTTGATATCTTGGGGGTTGATTCCGGCAATAGCATTACCGATACGGTTCACATAGTCGGGGTCGTTCAGTACATCGGGCGACAGATCTACCGGGTCGGTAAGGATCACACCGTCGAGTACCCACAGTGGTTCTCGGTTACCCACGATGGTAGAGGTACCACGGATACGGATCTTACTGGTGGCATTCACCTCACCACTGTTGTTGATGGAGATCAGGTCAGGGATCTTTCCTTCCAGCATCTTCGACAGGTCAGCCACACCGGGAATCTCCAGTTCTTCCATCGTCTTACTGGTTACCGAACTGGTCAGGTTACGACGGTCTAACTGCTGATAACCGGTTACTACCACACCTTCGAGCATCTGGGTGTCTGATTTCATCTTCACCAGCATGTTGCTCCTGACAGGCATGTTGACCGTCTGCATACCGATATAGGTAATCTGCAGACGAGCCTTCTCAGGCATGGTCTGATCAAAGAAGAAAGCACCATCGGCATCGGTAACCGTCATCAGCTTAGTGCCGAGCACCTTTACCTGTGCACCGATGACCGGCTCTTTGTTCTCATCGACCACAACGCCACTCACCACATGCTTGTTGGCAGAGCCGCGCTGTAGTTTGATTACTACGATACCGTTGTTCTCCCTGCACTCGCAGCCGATGCGGGCCATCACCTTGTTGATGACCTGACGGGCATTGGCCTTCTCTTCTTTGACAGTGATACGCGGTAAATTCTTTACTTCATCAGCATTGTAAAGAAACTCAATACCTGTCTGTCGCTCTATCTCGTCCAAGAACTGTTTCACAGTGACATTCTCCATGTCAACTGTTACGCGTGCCTTGTCGAGCGTCTGAGCCGGCAATACCTGTGCGGTGAGCAATGCCAGCAGCAACAGACAGCTTTTCACGATAGTTTTAGTCATTTTTTAAACGTATTTAGATTATTATTAATGATCAGTGTAAATGGTTATGGAGTCTTTATCCAGGGCGATACGCACATCGCATGTCATCATGATGGCTTGCATGATACGCTCAATGCTGCCGTATCGCTTCAGGTTACCTGTGAAATGGATGTTACGAAGACTGTTTTTCGTGTAGTTTACGTTTTTGATGTCATACCACTGGGCCAGCACATTCATCAGGTGCTCCAGTTTGCTGTTCTCAAAAACGAATGTACCGGTGTTCCAAGCCTCATAAGGTGTGGTATCTACAACTCTTAAAGAGGCAGTGGTCTGGTTATTGCCGATACTGCTTACCGTCAGGAACTGTCCCGGCTGCATCTGCTGCTCCATGCCACTCTCGGTGGTGAAGCTCACGCTGCCCTTTACCAATACCACGGTCGTAGAACTGCCCTCAGCCTGCGGATAACTGTCGTCTTTGGTATTCACCATAAACTCTGTGCCATGCACCTTCACGTCACCCTGCGGGGTATGTACTACAAACTGACGACTCTTGTCTTTTGCCACCATGAAGTATGCCTCACCATCAAGGATCACGTCACGACGGTCGCCAAACTGCTCGGGATAGATCAGTCGGCTGTTGTAGTTCAGATGCACGAGTGTTCCGTCATCCAGCGTCACCCAGTATTCCTTGTCGTGGTGAGTCGTGATACGCTTGGCCTCGGCCAACTGCTCGGCAAAGTCGTCATCCACATGATAGAGTGATGCTTCTTCCTGGGTGATGATTTTCTTGCCTGTCGTAGCGCTGCTCACCACCTCTGCACCCTGCTTGCCGCTCTCCTTGCTCTGCTGCATAGCCTGATGCACCTCTTCGGAGATAACAGGTGGGATTACCCGTGTGTATTCATGATGATACCAGAAAGCGCCGCATACCATGAGCAATAACGCCACGGCAGCGACACGCCGCAAGAGAGAGTAATGCTTGATGATCTTTGTACGATAACTCGTCTTCTTCTCATCGTTTCTCACATTCTTCAAAGCACGCTCCACATCGATAGCCGACAGATATTCCACAGCCTTCTTCTGAAGGATGTTTGCGCGTATCTGTTCATAAAGCTTGTCGTGGTTGGGCTGTGTTTTCCATTCGTCTAAGCACAACTGCTCCTCATCGGTCAGTTGTCCGTAGATCGATTTTAAGATAATGTCTTTTATGTCCATCTTATAAGCCTTTTAACCAATGAACGAACAAGTAGGCCCATTTGATTAAAAAACTTTTCTTTTTCAAAGAAAAATAGAGTAGAGGAACTGTTTGTCGAACTTCTCACGGAGCATCACGATACCTCGCTGGATCCTGCTGCGCACGGTGTGGTAGTTGACACCTAACTGTTCAGCGATCTCATGATTGTCAAATCCCTGCATACGCAAATGCATCGCCTCAGAGATCTTCTTGGGCAGGGAGTTTACCTCGCTATAGAGTCTCTCGTAAAGCTCTATCTCGAAGAAACTGTCTTCCACGGAATCCTCTGAGGGAGCATCCTGCAACTCACCCTGCTGATGGCGCTGGTTGTAACGGTGAATGTCGATAATCCTGTTTTTCAGCATGGTAAACACCAGACTGTTCAACTTCTCTGTGTTATAGACGGAGAAATCCAATTCCAACAGTTTTTTGAAGACATCCTGTACGACATCCTCTGCCAGCTCACGATTGCCGAGCTGACGGTCGGTATAAAGCACCATCGGAGCATAATACTGGCGGAAAAAAGAATCGAAGATTTCTTCCATCTCAAAAAAAGCATATTTGGTGCAAAAGTACAAAAATAACTTAGAAATAAGAAAGGAATGTCAATAAAACCTCCTTTTTTAGATTATTTTGTTATTCTCAATGTTACTTTTGCGGGGAAGGCATAACGATAGTCGCCACGCTCTTGCATCGTTTGGCGCAGGTTCTGTGCGGTACGCTTCAACTTTCCCTTAAACAGTTTCTTGCCCTGATATCTCACGGTTACTTTTTTGTCTAAATCCACGATTTCATCGGACAATAGAAGGGTCACTTCGCGGTAGTCACACTCGGTGATATCAATGATATTCTTGTCGGCCGACAGACGGATGGTCTTCCCGCGCTGCATCTCTTCTTTGGGAACAGAGATCCAATAGAAAGCAGGGCGAAGCACCTCTTCCTGTCTCCACACGATCTTCTTGGGGTAGGGATTACGCTGATACTTTGACATCCAGGTGACAACTACGGTATCTGCCCGGTCCATCCAATGGCCCTTGCCCTCCATGATATGTGTCTCGTGGATATATCCCTCGGGATCGGCCTGCTGCAGAGAGTCCATCTGTACACCCCGCTCACGGTCGAGCTTATTACGGTCGTAAGCATAGTCGAGTGCTCCGCACCAGATCATATATGGGGTATTACGAAGGTTCACCAATGACACATCCCCCGGATGCCCCGCCATCATCGAGGCGGCTGCCCAGTGATCGGCCATGCGGGGAGCCATACGCCAGACACCGTCGCCTCCGGCAGAGTACCCCATCAGATAGACCTTATCGGGATTCACATCAGCATACACCACGCACATCTCGATCAACTCCTTATAAAACTGATCGAGCTTTGGTTTGCACCACATATCCCAATCGTTATAGGGAGCGCGGGGGGCTATATACAGACAGTTCTTAGGACGGTAGAGCACTACTTGGTTCATCCACTGCTGGTCGTTGATCTCTTTCGGACAGTTGCCGCCACCATGCAGGGAGATATACAGACTGTATCCGTCGGCAGGTTTCTCATCGTAGGTACGCACCACGAAAGGCATCATCAGGGAATCTACCCTCACGATACTCTCATTCCACTCCTTTTGGTATTTCTCTTTCGTAGCCGTTGTCCACTCTCTGCAGATCTCGGCTTTAGCCTTCTCTGCCTCTATCTTGGTCAATGACTGCGCATCTGCTGTTGGTATATTCAGCAGCACGGCCATCCCCATTGTTAGGAAAAAGTTTCTCTTTATCATCGTCATTGTTTTTAGTTATCTGATTACTATTTGCAAAAGTACGTAGTTTTTTGCTAATACGAGACACCTTCCGGAAATATCATCAAAGTTTTTTTGTATTCCGATGGTTGAAACTTGGTATTTATCTTTTTATTATTTTGTTGAAACGTTTTTCCACCTATTTGGATTAAGTTTCCACCTATCAGGCTTTTATTTCTTCTAATTTTGCACCGTGTCAGACTATTAATTTAAAATAGCTATATGAGAAACTGTCTACTATTTATCCTTTTGACCTTGTGCAATATCGCTATTGCACAGAATCCTATCAAGGTGGATATTAACGAAGCCAGTCGTAACAACATGGACGAGGTGCTGGAACCCGGTTTTACGCCTTGGCCTATCGGTAAAGACAAGGAGGCCCCCGAGTCGCTTACTGTCGGTGATGCCACTTTTACCATCCGTTCTGAGAAGATGTTCCGTGGCGGATGGAACAAAGCATTTGTGCAGCTGGCTGCAAATAAAGAGAAGAATGGTCGTCTCACTGGTGATGGTGTCAATCTCGATCCTAATCAGTGCGGCTCATTGGAATTGGTCGTTAAAGGTCTGTCGGCAGGTCAACATACCATACAGACCTATCATAATTCATGGAATGACAAATCAAAGACTGTCGCTTGGCCTCTTACAGTAAGTCTTAACGGAACGGTAGTCCACCAGTCGGTACCACGTACAGTACAGGAACCATCTGCCCAGAATGCTACGATACTTCTTACTACTTTCACGGTGAGTGGTCCCGATGATGAGGCTGTACTTACCTTCACCACATATGAGGATGATGCTCCTGATACTGAAGGAAAGACAAATCTGGATCGAACGCCTATACTCAACGGTTTTATGATTGATGTAGCGAACTCCACACAACAGGCGAAGCTGCCTTATCCAGTAAATAACGATAAGCATGCAGACGGCGACAATGGTACTATCACTCTGTCATGGTCACCTGCCAATGCCGACGTGACCTCCCATAAACTATATATCGGACTCGATTCTCTCGCTGTAGCCCAGGCAGACGAGACATCCGAGTTGTTTATAGGATCGAAGAGTGCTAATGACACCACTTACGTGTTGAATGATGTCTATAGCATGAATACCTACTACTGGCGTGTGGATGAATTGGCTGCAGATGGTACCGTTACTAACGGTGAGGTTTGGAAGTTTCGTCCCCGTCATCTTGCTTTCCCTGGTGCTGAGGGTTATGGCCGTTATGCAACAGGAGGTCGTGGAGGTATTGTTTACCATGTTACGAATCTGACTAACGATAATGAGCCGGGTTCTTTCCGTTATGGACTTACCAGTCTGAAAGGACCACGAACCATCGTCTTTGATGTTTCAGGAATCATCGATATGGGCTTCGGTGCCATGTTTGCTTCTCCTGAAGTGACCATTGCTGCTCAGACAGCTCCAGGCAAGGGTATTTGTCTGAAACATTCCAATCTGAATATCGGTTCAGAGAGTATCTGCCGTTTCCTGCGTGCCCGTCGTGGCTATGGAGATACTGGCAATGCTATGGGTATTGCAGGTTCTAACCATACGATTATCGACCATACCACCTGTTCCTGGGGTACTGATGAGACATTCTCCTCTCGTAATGCAAAGAATGTCACTTTCCAGTACTCGATGATTGCTGAGGCTTTAGGAATTGCCGACCATAAAAATTATGCTCCAGGAAAGAATCATGGTTTTGCAGCTACTATCGGTGGTGATGTGGGTACCTTCTCACACAACCTGCTTGTCGATTGCAATGGCCGTAACTGGAGTATGGGCGGTGGTCTTGACGGTGATGGCTACTATGCCGGAAGGTTAGACATATTTAATAATGTGGTGTACAATTGGCATGGTCGTACAACAGACGGTGGTGCTCATGAGATTAATTTCGTTGGAAACTATTACAAAGAAGGTCCGGCTGTTGATAATCATTGTATCTTCACCCTACAGTTGGAGGGTACCGGCAAGGGGTCGCAGAGTGCTTATCTGAAAAACAATATCCTGGATCAGACCAGTGGAATTAAGACTGATGCATCAAGTATGTATGCCGTGCAGATAGCCAGCAGTCAGAATGTAGACTGGACCTACTTCGTCAGTGAACCGTTCTTCCCCTCGTATGCCACTATCGACAGTCCGCAAGATGCCTATAAGAAGGTGTTGAGCAGTGTGGGAGCTGAGCAGCCACAGAAAGATCTCAACGACCAACGAATGGTGCGAGAGACACTCGAACGTTCATATACCTACGTAGGCAGTCGCTCCGGTATCAAGGGAGAGATTGACCATGAAGATGATTGTGGTGGTTTTGAAGCCTATCCTGAGGAACAGCGTGCTGCCAACTATGATACAGATCAAGATGGAATGCCTGATTGGTGGGAAAAGGTAGTGGGTACCGATCCGTCTGTCGCGGATAATAATGGTGATCCTGATCACGATGGGTACACCAATCTGGAGGATTTCCTTAACTTCCTTGCTGATACCCATGTGGTCATAGCTCCGGGAAGCAGTCAGACACTCAACCTGACAAGTCTGTTTGCCGGCTTTACCTCATCTCCGCAGTATACTGTAGAGGGATCTGCAAATGGCATTACAACCACCATCAATGGTGAGACACTGACTGTCAAGGCGAGCGACTCAGCATCAGGTATGTCATTATTGAGACTAAAGGTAACCGACAGTGAGAACACAACGTTCAGCCGTCAGTTAGGTATCGCCGTAAGTAATGAGGCATCAACGGTTATCCACAACACTTTGACCGACAATACTGCCATCCAGAGTTATCGGGTATATACGGTAGATGGTCATCTGATTACTGCTGGTAACGCCAATGGATGTGCTCTGTCACAATTACCCCTTGGAAATATTAAACCAGGATTATATGTGCTGAAGGTCATCGATACTAAAGGCAATCAACATAGTTGTAAGATGATCAAATAATACAGACTGGCAGGAGGGCAGCATCCTATGATTATTGTGCTGATACGCTTTGTGTCTTCTTATATTCTGTAGGAGTCTGCCCTGTTGCCGCTTTAAAACACTTACTGAAATATTTCGGATCGGAAAAACCGCATGCGTAGGCTACTTCTGAAACGTTGACAGAAGGATTGTCGAGCATCTGCATAGCCTTACGGATACGTGCTTCACGTAAGAATTCCATGGGTGAGGTACCTACCAGATTCTTTACCTTTCGATAAAGACCGGTGCGACTTAGGCCTACAGCTGCAGCCATATCTTCAATGACGATATCAGAAACAGCAATGTTTTCCTCGATATAACTCATCAGTTTCTTCATCAATTCATCGTTTTCAGACGATAAAGCTTGTTGGTTGTCATGAGCGATAGCAGGCACCTGCTCATCTTGCTTTTCATTTTTCTTCTCCAACAACGACAAGTAGGCCTCCATCGTCTCGTGCTGCTGTCGCTTGATGCGTCGGATATAGAGCCATGTGTAGGTGATGGCGCCCACAATAGCCGCAATAATAGAAAGGATGAGCAGGATAGCCCATGGCGTTTCCCAGAAGGTAGGTTTTACGATGATGGTAACGACATGCTCGTTGTCACACCAGATGCCATCACTGTTGGTCGAACGGATATGCATACGGTAGGTACCGGGGCGCATCTGTGCCAGTGTCACACTATGATTATGACCGATATATGTCCATGTCTTACTGTTTTCCATCCGGTAGGCGTATGCCACCAACTCTGTATTCTCATAATCCAGTGCGGCAAAGTGTATGGTAAGATCCCGTTCGTGGGGATCCATGATGATCATATCATCCTGACAAGCGTCGTATTCAACGATATTGTTGTTTTTTGTCACACCGGTAATCACCAGGGTGGGTACAAACGTATTCTTCTTCAGTTCGTCAAGATCAATCAGTAGGGCACCCTCTTCTGAGCCAAAGAACCAATTACCATCACCTGTTTGCGTGGGATGACAGGCAGAGAAGCGCGGACTTTCTCTCAGAAGGAACGAGGTGATACCAGGCGATTGAGATTTCTTCAGTTGTATCTCCACCAGTTGGTTTGGGGCAACAGTCCACAAAGAACCTTTGTATTCCAGCAGGGCATGGGTAATGTCGGTCGGGAATCCTGTGGTGCGGTTATAATGGCGGAATGCCAGTTGGTCGGCCATGATATTGCCGGACAGCAACTCGTTGATACCACCATCGCAGGTAGAGAGGAAGATGCGCTTGTCGCTGGTCATGATGATATCCGTTATACTGCTACTGCTGAGGCTCTCTTCGCGGTTAGGTTCTCGCTGATGTTCCTTGAAGGTGATCTTCGAGAGGTTACGCTCATGTATATCAGCTACGAACAATCCGCTATAGGTTCCCACAAGGAGTTGGTTGGAAGGGGTAACAAGTAAGGTGCGTACACTGGCACTTTTAAATGCTTTCCATCCGGATAGTCCGTTATCGGCATAAATAAAGGCAGGATTCTCTGCTTTCATATCGGGTATGCAACACAGACCACCTTTGTGTGTTCCTATCCACAGTCGGTTCTTATGGTCGGCTGTAATGGCATAGATCTCATTATCTGGAATGGAGTGAGCCCCGTATTCTTTCCTGTAATTACTGATCTGATACCCACCATTGGCACGAGGTCGTAGGCGATAGAGACCATTCTTCTTTGTTCCTAACCACAGTGTGCCGTCGGCAGCCATATAACTGCTATAAACAGCAGCTCCGAAACTTGTCCATGAAGAATGGATCATTCCGTCACGCCCCAACCATCCTAAGCGTTGACCAGATGCAGAGAAGACAGCAATCGACTCATCATATCTGCTGCTGACCATTATATGTTGCTTACCATCTCTAAACACACATCTCACTTGATCGTTCTGATGCAATGGCAGGTGTTGGTAGTGGGGGGATTCGAAAGTTAGTCGGTAGGCATGGTTCTGATGGATAAACCAGTAACCGTGCTGTCCGTCTTCTATGGTGTTGCTGATGCTGACTTTCATTTCACTGTCTGTATATCTTACTGGATTAGTAAGATCCGTGGGTAAGGCATAATAGGTATCTCCCCGTCCGGTAAAGATCCAGACGGTGCCATGTTGGTCGCGCATGATGTCACATTTGTCGGAGTGGGGAATACCATTGACTTTTCTTACATCCATAAATGACTTGTCGGCAATACTCAAACTACCGTCATCGGCCAATATCCACATGTGTCTGTCAGCATCTTCCATCACTTTTTGTATGGGCCATGTAACGTTTGTTTTGGTTACTTGTTTGCCATCTGCCGAAACCAATAGTAGCTGTGAACGGCTCGACATCACTAAACTCCCATTGGATAGGGTAGAAAGACTACCTACGGCAGATTTCAGTAAGGGATGGCTCCAAGCAACGATTGTTTTACGCTGCTCATCATAACGATACGGTTTACCCTCTTTGTTTAGGAACCATATATTATTTTTTGCCAAAACAATATGTCTGAAAGGCTGATTGAATGGTTTTATCACCCCACGTTGATAGAGGAAGGTCTTATCAGTCGTCAATACCCATGAACGCTGTAAACTGTCACAAACAACCGTTATGTTGTCGGAACGTTCGTTTTCTATTAGTAGTCGTAAACTCCGTATGGGTTGAGCATCTTCTAATGCAAACACTTTATTATCATCGGTGAAGATCCAGGTGGTGCCGCATGGCAGTGGCCTGATCTTCCGGATATGATAACTCTCACCATGTGTCTTCTCATACGACTCCATCACATCTACAAAAGAGCATGTGTGTGTATCAAAGAGAAAAACCCTGTCGGAGATGATACACCAGATACCGCCCTCACTACTTTCATACATCGAATGGATCCTGTTAGATGGCATATTAACACCATTGCCACTGCGTGACTTGAAGTTCACGAAGTCGTACCCGTCGTAACGGTAAAGTCCGTCATCGGTGGCAAACCACATCATCCCTTGGTTGTCCCTGACGATACGGTTCACCATCGTCACCGACTCATTCAGTTTCTTGTAGTCGATAATCTTGTAATGTGGCTGTGACACCGCGGAGGCAACCATCACAATAAAGACAGCGGTGAAGAACAACCGTTGCCTGCATAATGCCGTGAAGGAAAACTGTCGTGTCATCATCTTCAGAATAGCTTTTAGGCTACAAATATACAAAATAGTGGGAAATATTACGCTTTTTAGGGAAAGATTTCCACCCTTTTGGTATTATTTTGCACCTCTTAATCATTAATAAAAGCTAATTTTGCAGATAATATTACACTATTTGAATTCGATTTCAACAAGTTTTGTTAGGAATAAGAAAAAAAAGAAAGAAATAATTTACGACAATTATATTACAATTAAAAAAATTATATTATATTTGCAGAAAATTATAATCTATAATCTAAAACAACTATTAATCTTGTAGATAATAACCTGCTTATGTGTATTTCTAAAAAATCGCACAATAGATGATACCTAATAATAATAACTATAAACTAAAACAATTATGAAAAAAACTTCCTTTTTAATGAAGAAGGTCTCTTTCCTATGGTTGTTAGCCAGTGCTTTCCTGATCATTGGATGTGCTGAAGGGTACGAGTCGCCTAACGGATTCGACTCCGGTGTGCATAATCAGCAGCTCGCCAACCCTGATTCCGCATCTTTTGTAGTGAGCACCGACGGTACCTCAGCCAAGATCTCTTGGCCGCTGGTATATGGCGCTTCCAACTATGAGGTGACCTTTATCAATGTAGATGATCCGGCAAACCCACAGGTCGTGGCTGATTTCGACAAGAAATTGATCGACGGTAGTAGTGTCACGGTTCCTGTGACGGAAGACTCGAAGTACACTTTCGACATCCGTGTGATCGGTAATGCTGACAATGGCAACAAAGATGCGCCTGACATCAAGACGTTTGAGTTCACCACCTTGGTGCCTTCTGTGGCTACCATCCCCAGTGGATCAGATATTGCGGAGGTGTGGAAGACGATTGAGCCACAGATTCCTGTAACTACCGAAGAAGTAGCTATTGACCTGGAGGCTAACGGAGAGTACACCATTAGTGATACGCTCGACTTTGGTGGTCATAAACTGACGTTCCGTGGTGACAAGATCTATCGTCCTATCGTACGTATGGTCGGTAAGGGTACTATCTGCAGCTATTCCGGACTGAAGGTGAAGTACATCAACTTCGATTGTGCAGAGTCTACAGCCAATAGTGTGGTAGGTATGAGTGTGAACAACCTGCCCGATGAGATATTGAGTGAGAACCTCGGTTACTATCGTAAGAACGTAGGTACAATTACAGGTATCTATATCGTTCAAGATCCACTCTATATCAGTCACTGCTGGTTTAAGGATATTTACAGAGGATTGCTTTATGACAATGGTGTTACCTGTGCTTACTGGTATCTGGTTATCGACGATTGTATCTGTCAGATGCGAAACACTTCCAATATCGGTTTTATCTGTATGCAGAGTAAAGGTCGTCTGATCAAGAATGTCTCATTGACCAACAGTACCATCTATAACATTGAAGATAATGGTAGTGCTTATTTCCTGCGTTACTCCAACAGTTCAAATGCGAACCCGGAGAAGGTATTCGGAAATCTGACACCGGATATGTACAGTCAGACATTCACCATCAGCAGATGTACGCTGAGTAAGTGCTTCACAAAACAGAAGTTTGTCAACAACCTCAGTGCTGTGGGACAGAGGCTCACTATCGATCACTCCATCTTCTATGATATCAATAGCGTGCGCCAGTTGCCGCGCTGGGGTGGAAACAAAACCTTCCGTTTTAACTTCTGGTGGGGTATCACACAGATAGATACTCAGGATATGCAGCAGAAAGATGACTCTGGAACGCCGTTTGCCATGGACTACGATCCGCAGTTCCAGGGTGATGTGCTGCAGAGCCTTGACCTGACGAAGCCCAATGGTGGTGTTAACTTCACGCCGGGTGAATATCAGATTATTGCCAATGAAGGCGGTGACCCGCGCTGGTTACAGTAAATCAACTACTAACTAATTGAATAACAGAAGATGAAAAGAATAACGATTATAAGTTTGTTACTGTGTATGTTAGTAGGTTTTACACCCATCTATGCACAGCAAACACAGACCGTAACAGGTACAGTGGTAGACGATCAGGGAGAGCCGATCATCGGTGCTACCATCGCTGCTGCCAATAACCCCAAGAACGGTACTATCTCAGATATGGATGGAAACTTCTCCATCAAAGTGCCTGCGGGAACAAAGATTAAGATCAGTTTTATCGGATATGTCACCCAGACCGTCACAGCTGCCAATGCCAAGCGTGTTGTACTGAAAGAGGATGAGAATAGCCTCGACGACGTGGTGGTAGTAGGTTACGGTGCCTTGAAGCAGAAGAACGTGACGGGATCTATCGAGGTGATCGACCCGGAGGAGATCAAAGACTTGGCGGTAAGTAGCCTGTCTGAGGCCCTCATCGGTTTGTCACCCTCTGTACATGTGAGCATGCCATCTACCGGTCGTCCGGGTGAGAACGCTACCATCACTATCCGTCAGGCTCGTGATGCCGTGGCTTTGGTGCCTACAGGATCAGATGCCGGTGGTAAGGCCATCGGTGGTAACAACAGTCCGACACCGCTCTTCGTGATCGATGACTTTATCTATCAGGATTATGAGAAGGGTGAAGAGGAGTTCAACAACCTCGATGTGGATGAGGTGGAGAGCATCACCGTATTGAAAGATGCTGCCGCTGCCGTCTATGGTGCCTATGGTGCTTACGGTGTAATCCTCGTGAAGACCAAGCGCGGGCGTCTGGGTACCCCACGTATCTCTTACCAGACACAGCTCGGTTATACCGATGCTAT
This sequence comes from uncultured Prevotellaceae bacterium, assembly GCA_902797505.1. GTDB lineage: Bacteria > Bacteroidota > Bacteroidia > Bacteroidales > Bacteroidaceae > Prevotella. The sequence goes on from CADBSW010000040.1 coordinate 21,716, forward strand.
CAAGCATGCCAAGATGCTGGGAGGTTATGATTACGGCCGTATCTACAATGCTGCCCGCTATGCCAACTCCCTGCAAAACAATAAGACCGACGACCTGCTGAAGGACTATTTCCAGGCTGATGAGCTCGAGGCCATGAAGAATACCAATTATAATCTGCTGGATCAGTACTGGAGTTCTTCACTCACACAGCGTCATAGCATCAACCTGAATGGTGGTACTGAGAAAGCGGCTTATTTTGCCGGATTGAGCTTCTACACCCAGGATGGTAACTTAGGAAAGCTCGACTACGACCGTTGGAACTATCGTGCCGGTTTGACTGCCAACGTATCTAAGTTTGTGAAGGCTACTATCTCCGTATCAGGAGACTATTCTACCCGTAACTCGCATGAGGGTACTGGTGAGCAGGATTATTCTACGTTGCTGAGGAATCCTCCATACGTGCCGGATAATATCAATGGTTATCCCATCTACAACTCTGGTATGGAGAACAACCCCTCTAACACCAACTACTACAACTACAAGAGTTTGTTGATGACCCGTAATAACCGTGAGCAGACAGCCAACAACATGTCTATCCAGGGAACGTTGGAGTTTGACTTGGGGTTCTGGGAGCCGTTGAAAGGTCTGCATGCCAAACTGACCTACTCTAAGAATATCAGCAACTCGAAAGACAACCGCGTACGTATGGAAAACACGGTATATCGTGTGATCAACCGTGGTGGATCAGGTAATCACCTGTATATCACCGATCCGAACATGATCATCGACAATGATCCGGAGGTGGATTACGATGAGGTGACCCTCGAGGGCTTCCATTACACCGACTTCGAGAATCTCGAGAAACGTGTGCTCAACAGCGGACAGGATTCTTACATCAGCCGTGAGATGAGTCGTGCCGACAGCTATCAGCTCAGTTTCATGTTGATGTACGGTCGTAAGTTCGGTAAGCATGATGTCAGCGGTACTTTCTCTATCGAGCGTGGAGAGAGCTGGAGCGAGAACAGTTATGTCAAGGGTACACACCCATTGGCCTTCACCGACGGACAGTCGAATTCTCTTGCCGACGATGCGGAGATCACAGCTGAATGGGGACGTTCAGAGGGCGCTAACATGTCATACATCGGTCGTTTCAACTACGCTTATGCCGACAAATACCTCTTTGAGGCACTGGTTCGTTCCCAGGCATCTGCCGCTAAGTTCTCGCCTGAGAACTACTGGGGAATGTTCCCGAGCTTCTCTGCAGGATGGGTTCTCTCAGAGGAGAGTTGGTTCCCGAAGGAGAAGTGGAAGATCGACTTCCTGAAGATCCGTGCATCCTTCGGTTTCATGGGTCGTGACAATGTGGATGCTTGGCGCTGGCTCCAGCTCTACGACTATGTACAGTATGGCGGTGCTATCTTCGGAACGAACCCGAACATCGTGACCGCCCGCTCGTTCAAGTTGCCGGAGAAGTCGGGTACCAACCCTGACCTGCACTGGGATAAGACCTACAAGACCAATGTCGGTATCGACCTGCGTATGCTCGACGGTCGTCTGTCTATCGGTGTTGACGGTTACTATGATATGGGTCGCGAGATGTTTGCCTACCCAGGTGGTATCAACCTGCCGGGTACCGTAGGTATCTACGCCGCTCCTGAGAACTATAGTGAGATGGATATGTTCGGATTTGAGGCCATCATCGGTTGGCGCCAGCGCTTCAACAAAGATACCTATCTGTCGCTGCGCTATGGTTTCGGCTACGACGACAACCGTGTACGTAAGTACTATTTCGACGATCCCGCACGTACTTCATGGACCTCTTATGTGAAGGACGAGCGTACAGACCGTGGTCTGTGGGGACTCTCCTGCATGGGTATGTTCCGCAGTTATCAGGAGATTGAGGAGTACTTCCAGAAATATCATATCACCAACTACTTAGGTTTGACGCAAGGTCAGGTGCATCCGGGTATGCTGATCTATGAGGATATCCGTGGACCGAAAGATGAGAACGGTAACTACACCGCTCCAGATGGTGTTATCAACAGTACGGAGGATGCTGTACAAATCTCTAAGCGTGCCAGCAACCCGTATAAGAGCAACCTGAACATCAACTTCGTATATAAGTCACTCTCACTGAATGCCACCATCACTGCCGACTGGGGTGCTTATACGACCGTACCAGGTAGTCTCCGCGGAGAGAACTTCGGTGATATGGAGAAGCAGAATGTCTCTACCATGTGGAATGACATGTTCATCTACAGCGATCTCTACGATGCCGGTGGCAACCTGATTGTCAAGGCTAACAGGGACGGTCGCTGGCCGAACTTCGGTTTCAACAAGAACAGTATCAATACGCAGACATCTACCTTCTGGCGTATGTCTGCCGCTGAGATCATGCTGCGTAACATCACCCTGGCCTTCACCGTTCCAAAGAAAATCGTACAGAAGATAGGCTTGGCCAATATCCGTGTCAATGCCACCTGTCAGAATGCATTCAGCTTCTACAATGCCATCCCTGGTAAATACTGGGACAATTTCGCTGGTTCCTACGGAAGCTATCCTGTTGTGCGCAAGATTACCATGGGTATCAACGTAACGTTCTAAAAACAGTAAGATATGAGTATAAAGAAAATATTCAGCATTATGAAAGTAAGAGAATATATATATAAGATAGGTGCAGCCTTCCTGCTGGTTGTGGGAATGGCAAGCACCGTAGGTTGCAGCGATGATTTCTTAGCTGATAAGCGCCCCTATGGTAGTTTCGGACCTGATGAGGTGTACAACGACTGGACCTCTACGAAGTTACGTCTGAACTATATCTACCAGATGTCACTGCCTAATACCAAGGGATGGAGCAGCTATCCACCAGATATTTGGCCCGTAGGTGGTCCGGATATCCTCTCCAACAATACCGAGGAGTTCACTGGTTGGGGTCGTTATAATAACCCTGCTAATGTCATCGACAACTCTAATATCGACAAGTTCTTTTTCTATGGTACTAATGAGAGTCCGTGGAAGAAGATGCGTGAGTGTACGGATGTGATTGTGCGTACCGCAGAGAGTCAGACGCTTGATGAGAATCAGAAGAAGGAGGTTGACGGACAGGCTCGTTTCTTCCGTGCCACCCGTTATTTCCGACTCTTCAAGCGCTACGGCGGACTGCCTATCATCACCGAAATTCAGAGTACGTTGTTGCGTGATACCGCACAGTTGCGTGCTAAGCGTAACTCTACAGAGACCACCTTCCGCTTTATCATTGACGACCTGAAGACGGCCGGTGATGAGCTGCCTGTACGTTGGGAAGAGGAGGCTAACGACTGGGGACGTATCACCGCTGGTGCCGCTTATGCTTTGGCAGGCTATGTGGCTAACTACTATGCCAGTCCGGTGTTCAACCGTGCCGATGAGCAAGACCGTTGGCAGGAGGCTTACGACCTGAATAAGACAGCGCTCGAAAAACTCAATGAGGGACATTTCGGACTCTCTTATGAGAACAGTCCCGGTACCAATGCCAGCAACTGGGCACGTATCTGGTGTAACATGATGGGTGGAGAGACACTCAACTCAGAGGCTGTCTATATGGTGATCTGTAATAATGTGGTGGACAACTACGATCGTGATATCATGAATTGCTGGGAACAGCAGATCCGTCCTACCAATGCCTTAGGTTCACAGGGTATCAGTCCTACTGCAGAGATGGTCGATCTCTTCCCGATGGCTGATGGTAAGCGTCCTACAGAGACCGGACAGTATACCTACGATAAAAAGTTGTTTTTCCTGAATCGTGATCCACGCTTCTACCGTACCTTTGCATTCCCAGGAACGGAGTGGAAGTTCAACGGCACCATCACCGACCATGAGGAGCAGTCGCCTTACGTGAGCGGTTCTGAGTATGAGTTGCAGAACTATGCATGGTATGCTACTCAGACCAAAGCTTTCGACACCAACCAAAGTGGATATTTCACTGATCTGATGGGAACCAGCGGCCGTAGTATCTACGTCCGTAAGAAGTCGCAGGATTTTAGTCTTGGAGAACGTGCCCTATATAACTATGACAGTGAGCACGGTTTCAGTTACAACGGTCAGCCGTTATTGGTTATGCGCTATACCGAGGTGCTGCTCAACTTTGCTGAGGCTGCCTGTGGTGTGAACAAACTCGATGAGGCTTACAATGCCTTGGTACGTGTTCGTCAGCGCGTAGGCTATACCGGCGACTGTGGTCTCGATCAGTCTATCCGTAGTGACCGTGCGAAGATGTTTGAGGCGATTCTCTACGAGCGTCAGATTGAGTTGGCTTATGAAGGTAAGCGTTTCGACGACTGTCACCGTTGGATGCTCTTCGATGGCGGTATCTATCAAAACGAGATCGGCGGTAGCAGTTGGGTTCCAACAGGCTGGGGTGGCAATACCTGTGCCTACCTGGGCGTTACGCCACTGAACAATATCACTCTGCACCGTCTGGAGATGTATTTCGACCCATCTGTCTTCACGGCAACAGAAGAGAGCACAGCCGATCCATTCACGACCGGTAAGATTACCAAGCCAAAGGCCCTTACCCTGAATGAGGACTTCACCACGGAGACCAACGTGGAGGATGGTTCACTGATTTATAAGAATGCTAATGTAAAGGCCTTGGCCGATTTCTATAACAACTATCTGCAGCGTAAGGATATCACCACGATGAACTACACCGACGAAGAGGGAACCGTCACATATGGCTACCTGCCCGTATGGAGTAACAACTGTTACCTGATGGGATTAGGAACTGGTGATGAGAACAACAACCCGAACGTGCTTCAGACTATTGGATGGAACAGTACGGCTGGTGGAATGGGTGCTTTCGACCCACTGAGTAAGAACCCGGTGGTTGACCCAATATCCAGATAAAAGAATAAACCACACACAAGTTTTATAGGTTATAATAAATTTAGTATTTTCCTCTCGGGAGACATGTGCGTGAGCATCTGTCTCCCTTTTTAGTTTTAAAATATCGTTAAAACATGCCGTGGATTTCATGGTTCAACGAAATAGTCGTATTTTTGCATATCTATCCCCATGAATAATACCTAAACAAAAGAATATATGATGAAATCAACCAGAATTACAGAATTATTCGGTATTCAATATCCGATTATACAAGGTGGAATGGTGTGGATCTCCGGTTGGAGACTGGCAGCCGCAGTGAGCAATGCCGGCGGACTGGGTCTGTTAGGCGCCGGTTCGATGCACCCTGAGATGCTTATCGAACATATCCATAAGATGAAAGAGGCTACCGATAAGCCTTGGGGCGTGAATGTGCCGTTGATGTATCCCGAGATCGACCGTCTGATACAGATCATCATCGATGAGGGTGTGAAGATCGTATTTACCTCGGCTGGCAGTCCGAAGAAGTACACCGCCCGTCTGCATGAGGCAGGCATCAAGGTAGCACATGTCGTCTCAAGCAGTAAGTTTGCCAAGAAGTGTGAGGAGGCAGGTGTGGATGCTGTTGTCGCCGAAGGCTTCGAGGCCGGTGGACATAATGGGAAAGAGGAGACCACGACATTGACGCTGATCCCACAGGTGCGCAAGGCTACGATACTTCCCCTTATTGCTGCCGGTGGTATTGGCTCTGGTTCGGCTGTGCTTGCTGCCCAGGCCCTTGGTGCCGAGGGCGTTCAGATCGGTACGCTCTTTGCGGTTACTCAGGAGAGTTCGGCCTCTGATGCCTTTAAGGAGCGTTGTCTGCAGGTGGGTGAGGGCGACACGATGCTCTGTCTGAAGAAGATATCTCCTACACGTATGATCAAGAACGAACTCTTCCAGCGTATTGCTGCGGCAGAAGACCGTGGTGCTAATGTTGATGAGCTGCGCGAGATCCTGGGTAAGGCAGCCTCTAAGCGCGGCATCTTCGAGGGTGATATAGAGAATGGTGAAGTGGAGATCGGACAGATTGTATCCGCCATCAATAACGTCAAGACCGTTGATGAAGTCTTCGCTGATCTCCTTCGCGATTACGACGAAGCGCTAAAGCGGGTGGATTATCAACGATAACGTTAACGTTAACGATAACTATTTATTAACGAGAAGGCGAACGGGAACGTTAACGGGAATTGATTAAGCCCCGTAGGGGCGACACAACATAGGCGGGGGTGTGAACCCCCGTAATGGGTGTAACCCCCGTGATTAGCCCTGTAGGGGCGACACAGCATAATCTTTCAGGACCTCAACTTTCGCAGGTTAGGTAGATATGCTAAAACAATAATAGCTCAGCGATTGCTGAGCTATTATTATCTTGCGGAAGCTGAGGGATTACCTAACCTCTTGTGTTGCCACCGTTCTTCGAACGACGTTGCAACCCGGTTAGATGATGCCCTATTTCCTTGCGGAAGCTGAGGGATTCGAACCCCCGGTGCCTCTCGGCACGCCGGTTTTCAAGACCGGTGTAATCGACCACTCTACCAAACTTC
>CADBSW010000041.1 GCA_902797505.1 uncultured Prevotellaceae bacterium
CTCGCGGCAGGGGGCTCGCAGCCCCCGAGAGCGGTGTCTTGCTTGTCTTTTCTTATCGTTAGCAGCTGCAAACATAGTAACTGTGTTGAAATAAAAGAAAATGAAGTTTTCCTTTTGCATTTCAGTTGTAACTTTGGCTTTGCCGAAGTTACTTTCATTCGGAAAAGCCAAAATCCTTTTACTTTGTAAAAGTTCATTTAGTAACAATTCAATAAATTGAATAAATTCCTTTATTCTCATTGTTACTAAATTTATCTTCGATGAATTTTGGCTTTTCGCTCATTTATACGTAACTTTGTCCCCATATTGTAGAAATATAAACGTTTATATATGAAAATTTTGAAGCAGATCCTGCCAGATATTCTGGTGGTAGTGTGTTTTGCGGTTATCTCGTTCGCTTATTTCTTTCCCGCTGATATAGAGGGGAGAATCCTGTATCGGCACGATGCGTCGGCAGGCGTGGGAGCCGGACGTGAGGCATCGGAGTATCATCAGCGTACTGGGGAGCGCACCAGATGGACAAATGCTACGTTCAGTGGTATGCCTACCTATCAGACAGCCCCGTCGTATAAGAGTACTGACGGCTTGTCGAAGGTGATGGATGCCTATCATCTGTGGATGCCCGAGAATGTGTGGTATGTGTTTGTATACCTCCTGGGCTTCTATATCCTGCTCAGGGCGTTCGACTTCCGACAGTGGATGGCGGCCTTGGGTGCCGTGATATGGGCCTTCTCGAGCTACTTCTTCATCATTATCGCCGCAGGACATATCTGGAAGGTGATGGCCTTGGCGTACCTGCCGCCTATGATAGCGGGTATCGTGCTAAGCTACAAGGGGAAATACCTGTGGGGCTTGGTGGTAACAGCAATCTTTGCGGCTTTCGAGGTGAAGGCCAACCATGTGCAGATGACGTACTACTATCTGTTTATCATCCTCTTTATGGTGATCGCCTATCTGGTGGATGCGATCAGGCAACACCGCATGAAGCACTTCCTGAAGGCAACCGCCGCATGTGCGATCGGAGGACTGTTAGGTATCTGTCTGAATATCAGTAATCTGTACCATACCTGGCAGTATTCGCAGGAGTCGATGCGTGGAAAGAGTGAACTGGTGAAAAAGAATAGCAGTAACCAGACGAATAGTGGACTGGATCGCGACTATATCACGCAGTGGAGTTACGGTATTGGTGAGACATGGACCTTATTGGTGCCCAACACCAAGGGTGGTGCCTCGATACCATTGTCAGAGAATAAGACGGCCATGGATAAGGCTAACCCCGAGTTCATGCAGATATACCAGCAGATAGGACAGTACTGGGGTGAGCAACCGGGCACCAGTGGACCGGTCTATGTGGGTGCCTTCGTGCTGATGCTCTTCATCCTCGGACTGTTTATCGTGAAGGGTCCGATGAAGTGGGCGCTGTTGGCAGCTACGATCCTGAGTATCCTGTTGTCATGGGGAAAGAACTTCATGGGATTCACCGATTTCTTCCTTGACTATATACCGATGTATGCGAAGTTCCGTACGGTGGCATCCATCCTTGTGATAGCTGAGTTTACCATACCTCTTCTGGCGATGCTCGCCCTGAAGAAGATCGTGGAAGATCCCACCATCCTGACGAAGAATATCAAGGCGCTGGCTGCCAGTTGGGCACTTACGGCCGGTATCGCCCTGCTCTTCGCCCTGATGCCGTCGGTATTCTTCTCCTCATTTGTCTCCACGTCGGAGATGCATGCCTTGCAGAGCGGCATTCCACAGGAGTATCTTGGTCCGCTGATCAGCAATCTCACGGAGATGCGTCAGGCGATGTTCACATCGGATTGTTGGCGCTCGTTCTTCCTGATCACCATCGGAACATTCTTCCTATTGCTGTATCGTTACAACAAGATCAAGAGCGAGTATCTGGTGGGTATCCTGTTGGTGATGTGTCTGTTGGATATGTGGATGGTGAACAAACGTTATCTGAATGATGCGATGTTCGTAGACAAGACAGAGCGTGACGCACCGCAGCCCAAGACCAAGACGGATGACTTTATCCTGCAGGATACGTCAGATTGTGGCAACTACCGCGTGCTGAACCTGGCTTCGAATACATTTAATGAGAACGAGACATCGTATTACCATAAGAGTATCGGCGGTTACCATGCTGCTAAACTGCGTCGTTACCAGGAGTTGATCGATGCGTATATCGAACCGGAGATGCGGGCGATGTTCCCGACTATCGCCGAGGCTGCCGGTGACATGACGAAGGTGAATGGCGACAGCATCTATCCGATACTGAATATGCTGAACACCCGATATGTGATCATGCCGCTGCAAGGTGGTGAGACCGTTCCGATGAAGAATCCTTACGCTTACGGCAACGCGTGGTTTGTGGATAAGATCAGTTATGTGAACAATGCCAATGAGGAACTCGACACCACAGGTAAGATCGTTCTCCGTCATGAGGCTGTGGCAGACAAGAAATTCCAGGATGTCCTCGGAGCAGGTGCGCCACAGGATCAGGTGTCGCTGGTGAAGTTGACCGCCTATGAGCCTAACGAACTGAAATACGAGACTGAGTCGGGCAAGGGTGGCGTCGTGGTCTTCTCCGAGATCTATTACCCCGGATGGACAGCAACGATCGATGGCAACCCCGCGGAATTAGGACGTGTTGACTATGTGCTGCGCGCCTTGAAGGTGCCCGCAGGCAAGCACCAGATCGTGCTGACCTTCAAGCCCAAGTCGATCAATACCACCGAGACGATTGCCTATATAGCCGGTGCCGTGCTGTTGTTGGCACTCCTCATGGTGTGTTATGTGGAATGGAAGAAAAGAAAGAAATGATGAAGAAACTATTGTCGCTCCCGCCTAATCTGGTGAGTTGCTTTCATCGGATTACCGGAAAGTCAAGGGATGAGTGGTTTTGCACCAACGACCCGGTGGGTAAGAAACTGGGTAGTGGCGGTGGCAGCACCTGGCTGTTGATGGAAGCATTCCGTGACAGTCGGCGTAATGCGAAGGAAGGTAAAGAGGATTTCGATTCCTGGCTGTCGTCAGAGCAACGTATCCTGTTGCATGCCGGCGGTCAGAGTCGACGGCTACCTGCCTATGCCCCGTCGGGAAAGATCCTCACCCCGATACCCGTCTTCCGTTGGGAGCGTGGACAGCGCTTAGAACAAGACCTGCTCTCGTTGCAGATCCCTCTGTATGAGCAGATTATGAAAAGGGCGCCGAAGGATATCCACACCATGATTGTCAGCGGCGATGTGTATATCCGGGCCACCAAACCCCTGCAACAGATTCCCGATGCCGATGTGATATGCTACGGCTTGTGGCTACCCCCGGAGATTGCCAGTCATCACGGCGTGTATGTCTCCTCACGACAGCATCCCACGACGCTGGAGTATATGTTGCAGAAACCCTCCGTACAACAACTGGGAGAACTGCAGAAAGATCATTTCTACCTCACTGATATAGGCATTTGGCTCTTTTCCGATAAGGCCGTCAAACGGTTGATGGAACGTTCCGTAAAGGATGGTGAGGTGATCAACTACGATATGTATGGCACCTTCGGTTGTGCCTTGGGAACGAATCCCCAGATAGATGATGAACTGTTGAAGGATCTGAAGGTCGTCGTGCTGCCGTTGCCTGGCGGAGAGTTCTACCACTATGGCACCTCTCATGAGATCATCTCCTCGACACTGAGCATACAAAATCTGGTGCACGACCAGCGTGAATGGTTGCATCACTCGCGAAAACCCCATCCGTCGATGTTTGTGCAGAACGCCTTCATCGAGACATCGATTATGGAGGCTAACCAACAGTTGTGGATAGAAAACAGTTGGGTAGGACTGGGCATCCAGTTGGCCAATAAGAATATACTGACAGGCATTCCCGAGAACCACTGGGAGATAACCCTGCAGAGTGGTGACTGTATCGACATCGTGCCTATCGGAGAAGATTCGTATGCGGTACGTCCCTACGGTTTTGATGACCTCTTCCGTGGTGCGCTGGCGGATGACAGCACCCTTTATCTGGGTAAACCCTTCACTAAGTGGGCTGCCGACAGAGAGATCCGTATTGAGGATATCGAAGGAAATGAAGACTTACAGTCGGCCAGGATCTTCCCCGTCTGCAAGGATATCGATGATATCGGACTCCTCTTGCGCTGGATGATGCATGATCCGTCGCTTTCGATGGCTCGTCATTTCTGGCAGGAGTGCCGTAAGATAAGTGCTGACGAGATCAGCGCCGAGGCAAATCTGCTGCGGTTGACTCAGCAACGGGAGATGTTCCGTGCCGACAACTGGCGTATGCTGGCCCGTAACTACGAGCATAGTGTGTTCTACCAGGTGGATCTGACCGATGCCGCTGAGGCTTACCGCCGTCATGAGATGAACCTGCCATTGCCGATATCAGATAGTGCGCCCTTGTTGACACGTATCCACGATCAGATGTTCCGTAGTGAGGTGCTGCGCCTGAAGGGTACGTCGGCAGAAGAGAGTAAGCAACATGAGCAACAGGCCTTTGCGCTCTTAAGACAAGGACTCACTCACCGGGTACTGCAAGAAAGACAAACACCGATTAAGTCGGTCTACCATGATCAGATCGTGTGGGCCCGCTCTCCGGTGAGAATCGATATAGCCGGTGGATGGACCGACACGCCTCCTTACTGTATGATGGAGGGTGGCAACGTGGTGAACATGGCCATCGAGTTGAATGGTCAACCACCCCTTCAGACATACGTCCGTCCGTGTCCCGATTATCATATCATCCTCCGCAGCATCGACTTAGGTGCGATGGAGGTAGTGGAGAACTACGAACAACTGGCGGATTACAATAAGGTGGGCAGTCCGTTCTCCATTCCCAAGGCAGCCTTGGCATTAGCCGGATTCCTGCCGGGATTCTGCACCGAACCCTACGACAGTCTGGAACACCAGTTGCAGGCTTTCGGCAGCGGTATAGAGATCACGCTCCTTTCGGCTGTTCCTGCCGGTAGCGGGTTAGGTACCAGCAGTATCTTGGCTGCCACGGTATTGGGAGCCCTGAATGATTTCTGCGGACTGGCATGGGATAAGAATGAGATCGGCAACCGTACGTTGGTGCTCGAACAACTGCTTACCACCGGTGGCGGTTGGCAGGATCAGTATGGCGGACTCCTGCAGGGCGTCAAACTCCTGCAGACTGACCGTGGTTTTGAACAGACACCCACGGTGCGCTGGTTGCCTACCGAACTGTTCACACAACCTGAATATAAGGCTTGTCATCTGTTGTATTATACCGGTATTACCCGTACGGCGAAAGGTATCCTGGCAGAGATCGTCAGGAGGATGTTCCTCAACGAGCACGATGAACTCGAACTGTTGCGTGAGATGCATCATCATGCCCTCGATATGTACGACACCATCCAGCGTGCCAACTTCGAGAAGATGGGACGTTTGGTGGGTAAGACCTGGCAACAGAACATGCTCATCGATAGTGGCACCTGTCCGCCAGCCATCGCACAGATCGTGCAAAAGGTGGATGACCTGTGCTTAGGATATAAGCTCTGTGGTGCCGGCGGTGGCGGATTCCTCTATCTCGTCGCCAAGGATGCTGAGGCGGCGGCACGTATCCGTCGTATCCTCCATGAGCAGCGTACGAACGACAGTGCCCGTTTTGTGGAGATGTCACTCAGCACGCAGGGTCTGCAGGTAAGTAGGAGTTAACAAAAGTAATCAGGAGACGATGGATTTCAGGACGATCGTAACGATACCGCGTAGCTGTTGGCAGTATGAGCCTTGCGAGAAAGTGCTCTTCGTGGGTTCATGCTTCGCAGAAAATATCGGTCGTCGTTTCATGCAAGAGAAGTTCCGCACCCTCATCAATCCCTTCGGGGTGATGTACAATCCGGTGAGTGTGGGGCATACCATCGAACGGTTATCATCAGCACAGGCAGCGGATGATCCTTCTTTGTCGGCCTTCTCGTTATACGGGCACAATACCGATCCGGTGGGAAAGGTGGTTATCACCTTAGGCACGAATCATGTGTATATCCTGAAAGAGACGGGCGAGGTGGTGGACAACTGTCAGAAGCGTCCTGCCAGTCTCTTTGAGGAGAAGAAACTGTCGGTAGAGGCATGTGCGGAAACTTTATCCGCTATCGTCGGACGATTGACGGACAGCAATCCACAGATGCAGATCCTCTTGACGGTCAGTCCGATACGTTATGCCAAATACGGCTACCATGAGAGTAACCTCTCGAAGGCCACCCTGCTCTTAGCCTGTCAACAGGTGGCTGAACAAGATCCTGACCACGTCACTTATTTCCCGGCCTATGAGATTATGAACGATGAGTTGCGCGACTACCGTTTCTATGCCGCCGATATGCTGCATCCGTCGGAACAGGCGGTGGAGTATATCTGGGAACGACTCTCGGAGCAGTTCTTCTCTGCGGCTACACAACAGTTCTTGCAGGAGTGGCGCCCCATCAGACAGGCATTGAATCACCGTCCGTTCAACCCCGATAGCGACGACTATCTCGCCTTCTTACAAAAGACCAGACAACGGGTGGAACAATTATCACAGAAATATCCTGCCTTTTCATTATCAGAAGAGGAAAACAAACGATTAGAAAGGAATACTATATGATCTATTCTATTGAAAAAGTAACAGCACTCATCGGTGCGCATCGCTTTGGTACTCATGCAGGTAATATCTCGTTCCTGCTCATCGACAGTCGTAGTCTGTGTTTCCCCGAGGAAACACTTTTCTTCGCACTCCATACAGAGCGTAACGACGGACACCGATATGTCCATGAACTATACAACCGTGGCGTGAGGAACTTCGTGGTGGAGACGTTGCCCGACAGTTGGCAGGAGCGATATCCGCAAGCCAACTTCCTCAGGGTGCCCAATACGTTGAAAGCCTTACAACGACTGGCCGAGCGCCATCGTGATGAATACCAGATACCCATCGTCGGCATCACCGGCAGCAACGGTAAGACGGTGGTGAAAGAGTGGATCTACCAACTGCTGCTCCCTTCACATACCGTGACGAGGAGTCCGCGGTCGTTCAACTCACAGATCGGTGTGCCACTAAGTGTTTGGCTGTTGAATGAACATACCCGCATCGGACTCTTCGAGGCGGGCATCAGTCAACCGAACGAGATGCAGGCATTACGCGATATCATACAACCGACCATCGGCGTCTTCACCAGTCTGGGTAGTGCCCATCAGGAGAATTTCAGCAGCATGCGTGAGAAATGCCTGGAGAAGATGAAACTCTTCCAAGATGCCAAGACGATTGTCTATCCTGCAGATGACCCCGTTATTGCCGAGGTTATCGCCACGGAGTGTCAGCCGGGTGCGCATTTCGGTCGTTATGATCATACCGAGCGCATGGCTTGTCGACTCCTCGACAGTCAGGTGGTTGGCAATCAGGCACATATCCATGCTTCTTTCCGTTGTGAGTTGCAGGGTAGTGAGACGTTGTTTGATTACATCCTGCCTTTCATCGATGAGGCTTCTATCCGTAACAGTATGATCTGTGCCGCTACCTGTCTGCAATTAGGTTTGACACTCGACGTGATCCGGGAGCGGTTGCTTCATCTGGAGCCTGTCGCTATGCGCTTAGAGGTAAAGCCCGGCATTAACGACTGTACATTGATCAACGACTCATACAACAACGATCTCGACTCCTTGGTCATCGCCATGGACTTCATGAACCGTCGTCCTGACTGTGAAGGAAGAAAACGAACGTTGATCCTGAGTGATATCTTCCAGAGTGGATTGCGCCCGGAACAGTTGTATAAGCAAGTGTCTGAGATCGTCAGCAAGGGTGGGGTAGAGAAGTTCATCGGTATCGGAGCGGAGATATCTGCCTGCCAGGAGGATATCCGGATACCAGAGAAATATTTCTTCCCGACGACAGAAGCCTTCTTAGAGAGTGATCTTTTCAAACAGTTGCATAGTGAGGTGATCCTGTTGAAAGGTGCCCGCAAATACGGCTTCGACTTGATTACCGACCAGTTGGTGGAGAAGGTGCACGAGACGATCCTGGAGGTGAACCTCAACGCGGTGGTGAAGAACCTGAACTATTTCCGTTCGTTCCTGAAGCCCGAGACGAAGATGGTCTGTATGGTGAAGGCCGATGCCTACGGCAGTGGTGCCATCGAGGTGGCAAAGACCCTGCAGGACCATCGGGTGGACTATCTCGCAGTGGCTGTTGCTGATGAGGGTGTCACCCTGCGACAAAACGGCATCACCAGTAATATCATGATCATGAACCCCGAGATGACTGCTTTTAAGACGATGTTCGATCATGAACTGGAGCCTGAGGTGTACTCCTTCCGACTGATGGATGCGCTGATCAAGGCGGCACGTAAGGAGGGAATCACCGGTTATCCTGTTCATATCAAGATCGATACGGGTATGCATCGCTTAGGATTCAACCCTGAGAAAGACATCGATGAGGTGATCTACCGCTTACAACAACAGAACGCAATCATCCCACGCTCGGTATTCACGCACTTCGTGGGATCAGACAGCGACGACTTCGATGCGTTCTCCGCCATGCAGTTTGAGCGTTTCGACAAGGCCAGTCAGAAGTTGCAGTCAGCCTTCTCACATCATATCCTCCGACATATCGACAACTCCGCGGGCATCGAGCATTTCCCGGAGCGACAACTCGATATGTGTCGGTTGGGCATCGGACTCTATGGCGTTGACAGTCGTGACAACCGCATCCTCAACAATGTATGTACATTGAAGACTACCATCCTGCAGATTCGTCATGTGCCTAAGGAGGAGACGGTGGGATATAGCCGTCGTGGTGTCTTACAACGTGACAGCGTGATCGCCGCCATCCCCATCGGTTATGCCGACGGACTGGATCGTCATCTTGGTCGTGGCCATGGCTACTGTCTGGTCAACGGACAGAAAGCGCCCTATGTGGGGAATATCTGTATGGATGTGGCGATGATCGATGTGACCGACATCGACTGCCATGAGGGTGATACGGTGGAGATCTTCGGCGACAACCTGCCGGTAACGGTCCTCTCGGACATCCTCGATACCATCCCGTATGAGATCCTCACGGGGGTGAGCAACCGTGTCAAACGTATTTATTTCCAAGACTGATCATTTGCGATATCCCGTTGAAAATGATAAAAATTGTAAATGAATGAGCAAAATATAAGGTGATTGAACATATTTCGAATATTTTTTATTACTTTTGCGTTCATATTTCGACAGTCGTGATAATTTTAAACAATTACTATATCAATGAATTCAGTACAAACTACTAAGATGACCAATTATCGTTGGGTCATTTGCGCGATGTTGTTCTTGGCAACAACCGTTAATTACATGGACCGTCAGGTGCTTTCGCTTACCTATCCTGGTGAGGGCGGTATTCAGCAAGAGTTTGGTTGGACGGACGACAACTACGGAACAATCACAGCATGGTTCTCTATCTTCTATGCTATTTTCATGCTGTTCGCCGGAAAGTTTATCGACTGGATGGGAACAAAGAAAGGTTACCTCTGGGCTATCTTCGTATGGAGTACAGGTGCTGTGCTGCATGCCTTCTGTGGTATTGCCACCAGTGGTATCGTAACCGGTCATGGCCTGGTAGGCTTTGAGGGTGCTCTCGAGTATCTGCGTGAGTTCCGTGCCAGTGGAGCCGCTGATGCCGGCCTCGTGATCTCTACCGTATCAATGTACCTCTTCCTGGGTGCCCGCGCTATCCTTGCCCTTGGTGAGGCTGGTAACTTCCCCGCAGCCATCAAGGTGACGGCAGAGTATTTCCCGAAGAAAGACCGTGCCTTCGCTACAGCTATCTTCAATAGTGGTGCTTCTGTAGGTGCGCTGATCGCTCCTTTCACCATCCCTGTGCTGGCTAAGTTCTTCGGTTGGGAGATGGCGTTCATCGTGATCGGTGCCTTAGGTTATATCTGGATGGGCTTCTGGATCTTCCTGTATCAGAAACCCAATGTGAACAAGCGCGTGAATGCTGCCGAGCTTACTTATATCAACCAGGATGCAGAGACAGAGGGCGATCCGAAAGATGCTCATGATGAGGGTCCGCAAATCAGCTTCTGGAAGTGTTTCACCTATCGTCAGACATGGTCGTTCATCGTTGGTAAGTTCATGACCGATGGTGTATGGTGGTTCTTCCTATTCTGGACACCTGCTTACCTGAAGTCAAAGTTTGACATCAACCCGACAGACGGTCTTGGTATGGTGCTCATCTTCGTATTGTACCTGATTACCATGCTGAGTATCCTCGGCGGTAAGTTGCCTAACTACTTCATCAACAAGGGAATGAACGCCTATGCAGGTCGTATGCGTGCGATGCTGATCTTCGCCTTCTTCCCCTTGGTAGGATTGGTAGCACAGCCGTTGGGCGACCAGTTCGGTACTCCTTGGTTCCCCATCATCCTCATCGGTATCTTAGGTGCTGCACACCAGAGTTGGTCAGCCAACATCTTCTCTACCGTGGGTGACATGTTCCCGAAGTCAACGATCGCTACCATCACCGGTATCGGTGGTATGGCTGGTGGTGTAGGCTCTTTCCTGATCAACAAGAGCGCCGGTGCTTTGTTCACCTACGCAGAGCAGCAGGGTGAGGCCTTCCAGTTCATGGGCTACGATGGTAAGCCGGCTGGTTATATGATTATCTTCTGTGTGTGTGCCGTTGCATACCTCATCGGATGGATAATCATGAAGTTCTTGGTTCCGAAGTACAAGCCCATTATCGTGGAGTAATATTGGTTTAGAGTTTAGGGTTTAGAGTCTGGTTTTGATGACCCTGCGTTATAGGTGATCATCCTCGCAACCCACGTAACTCGACAGTATAACAATAATTCTTGGGGACAGGTCTGCTTAGCGGCCCTGTCCCCAATCGTTTTTATTCTAAGCCCCACCCAACCCCATTGGCTTTTCAACACAGAGGCACAGAGTGACAGAGGATTATTTTATCTCCGTATCTCGGTATCTCTGTGTTTAATTATTTTTTGTAGGAGATTGCGGATCAAGTCCGGGATGAGGGACCCTACCCGTAGCTTTTCCCGAAAGGGAGGGAGCCACTCGGGGACTGGCTCTGCCCGAAGGGGTGCCTGTCCCCAGCAAATAATCAGCCCGCAGGGCGACACAGCATAGGCGGGGGTGTTAACCCCCGTGGTAGATCGTATCCCCCAATATATTAGCCCCGCAGGGGCGACACAGCATAGGCGGAAGCACGTTAATACCCACAATCGTAGGGGCGACACAATAATCTGTCACCCCTTCGGGGTTATGTAGAACTACGATACAAAAACGGGGGCTCACGCCCCCGCCTATGTTCTGACGCCCTTGCAGGGCTCATGCCTATGATTTCCGGTACTTCGTTCTACTTGTGAATTATTTTAGTATTGTTTATGTATCTGTTTCAAACAGCTTTTTACAATTCTTAAAATTAGCGAACCTCCGGTATCATAACTCTAGGACTATTAGTAACCTCAAATGATATGTCCGTTTTATTATTCCACTTAGTATCACCTGTAGTCAAATCAATCAAATACTGTGCCGCCCTATCATCAAGTCTTATCTCACGATATAAGGTTCCAGTTATCGCTTCAGGATCCTTTTTATCATGATACAAATATTGTCGTGTTCGAATTCCCAAAAACTCTTTACCCTCACCAAGATTATGATAAATAAGTCTTAAAACAACCGGTGGATGATGATAGCGATTATCATCTTTCTTCTCACTATCAACATAATACACCTTAAAAACATCATTAGAAGTTGAATTGCCAGTCAGGACAAGATTTGCAGCACGTCCCCCGCCGGTAGCAGGCACTATTTCTTTTATTGTTCGATTCTCAAAATACGCCCAACCGAGCGGATAATTCTGCTGTGTTTCCTGAACCTCACGAAAATCTATTGTAGCGACATCTTCTGACTGAATCTGTGCAACAACTTCGGTCAATTCCTGAGCATTCATCGGCATATCTTTTACCGGTGTACTGCTATTCAATACCGCAGGCATCAACGCCAACAAACTAGTGGGAAGAATTCTTACCGCCACCTTGCTTTCCTTGAGCATATTATTTCTTACTTTCATACTCGTTTTTTTCTCAGATTACTTTGCAAATATACAAAAACGAAACGAAAAAAACAAGAGATATAAAGGTTTTACTTATAATTAATCTAAGAATCAGATTGCTCTGTGCCTCCTTATCTGGGTTTTACTTGCGGGAGATCCACTCGGGGACTGACTCTGCCCGAAGGGGTGCCTGTCCCCGCCCATTGGCTTTTCAACACAGAGGCGCAGAGTGACAGAGGATTATTTATATTATCTCCGTATCTCGGTATCTCTGTGTTTTATTTTTTCGCAGGAGATTGCTGATTAAGTCCTCGATGAGGAGAACTTTTAACCTTTGCCAATAATTATCTATTATTGATACATCGTTTTCAATTCTTCTTCCTGCTGTTTACAGTGCTTATGAGAGAGTCCGGACCCTCCGGACTACCAGTCCGAGTACCCCGGACTATCAGTTTTATGTACTAGGACTCCCAGTTTTATGTATTAGGACTCTTACCTGTATGGCTATAAATGCTATGCGGAGGTTATTGCGCCAGTCGACAAAGCACCTCTATGAGTACCTTCCAGATATTGTCGATGGTGGACAGTTCCACCCGTTCGCTGGTGGAGTGGGGCTCGATGATGCGCGGCCCGATAGGGATGATCTGTATGCCCTTGAACTTCTCCACGAAATATCCCATTTCCATGACGAAGTGCATCTCTACCAGTCGAGGACGGAAACCTAACACGTCGATGAACGTCTGTTCCATCAGGTGCATGTAATCCGACTGTGTATTCTCCTCCCAAGCAGGTGTTGACATGATCAGCCGGGTGGTTGCTCCATGTCTCAAGAAGATATCACGGATACGTTCTCCCAGCGCGATCATATCGGCATCGATGAAGCTCCGGCTGTGGGTGGTGACATGGAAATGATCCTCCTCCATGCGAATCACACCGATATTGTTGGACGTCTCCACGGTGCCTGGCATCTGTTCGCTCATTTTGATTATGCCGAAGGGTATCTCACCGATACTGTCGATGAGCGCTTGGACGCAGTCGTCTGTAAGAATCTGTTGGCAGGGCGTTGCCAATGAAACCTCTACCTTGATGTTTGGATCGCCTGCTTTCTTGATCTCATCATGGCGGATCCTGTCGATGATCTCATCGGCGGCATCGGGAGCAATACCGATGACCATCTCTGCCGAAGAGGGGATGGAGGCATTAGCCTCGCCGGCCTGTATGGATGCGACAGACACCTTGTCGGTAGCCAACAGTTGATCGGCCAACAGACAGATCTCTTTGACCGCACTCATGCGTTGTTTGTTGATGTCAACACCTGAGTGACCGCCCAGTCCGCCATGGATAGATACCAGTGCGAAGACCGTATCTTGGGGTGCGGGAACGAAGGAGAGAGGTAGGGATGCCGTCTGCAGGTAAGCGCCGGCAGCACCCACGGTGATCGTGTCGTAGTCCTCTGAGTCGAGGTCGATCATCTTACGTGCCTTGACAAAATCCTCACTGAGGTTGGCTGCTCCAGTCATGCCGTCTTCCTCGTTCGTGGTGACGAGCAGTTCCAACGGACCGTGCACCAGCGACTTATCCTTCATCACGGCCATGGCCATACAAAGTCCCATACCGTTGTCGGCTCCCAGGGAGGTGCCCCGGGCTTTCATCCATCCGTTGTCGATGTAGGCCTCGATGGGAGAGGTGAGTGGATCGAAATCCTTTCCTTTCTCGGCCACGCACACCATATCCATGTGCGCATGGAGCACGATCGGTTCGCAACCCTCCTTGCCCGGTGATGCAGCCTTGCGGATTACCACACAGTTGTGCGCGTCACGCTGATAGTCGAGTTGGTTGTCTACTGCAAACTGGCAGAGCCAGTCAGCCACCTTCTCCTCATGCCATGAAGGACGAGGAACATTGTTCAGTTCGCGGAATAACTGATAGACAGTATCCGGTTGTGGGATGGGATGATTGTTCATAACAATTATATTATTTGTGGGTGGGGACAGGCACCCTTTCGTGAGCCAGTCCCCAAGGATCTCTACACTCTCACGGGGGTTAACACCCCCGCCTATGCTGTGTCGCCCCTATCGGGCTAATCATAACTATGAACTATGAACTCTTAACTCTAAACTAAATAAACCCTTGTCGCTTGAGGGCCCGCATCATACCTTCCGACATGGCCTCGTTGTCTTTCTTCGTATAACGGATGTCGGTGAATACCTGTGCCAGCGTCTCCTTGTTGTTGATCTCCACGAATTGCTGATTCACAGGAAGTGACTCCTTATCCGTATAAAACTCGTCGATGCGCTCGGGTGTATAGTCGTTGTAGGTCTCCTGATGGATGATCGCCTTCAGGGGCAGTCGTTCGCTCTGGGGCGGATTTTCATACGGCCATCCTAAGGTGATCGTCGCTACGGGCATGACCAACTGCGGCAGTTGTAGCGTGTCGATGATCATCTCCGGCATATAGACGGTCGTGCCGAGGTAGCAATAGCCCAGTCCTTCCTCCTCTGCCAGGTTGCAGAAGGTCTGACAATATAATAAGGTGTCGCTCATAGCGTTGATAAACGACAGGAAGTTGTTGTAGCCGGGTGTAGCCTTCCTGTTCTCTGCCCAGAGGGATGTCCTGCGGAAATCCGCACAGAAGGTGAGCACGACGGGTGCACCGGTCACCATCGGTTGATTGAAATGCGCGGGTGCCAGCGCCTCTTTTTTCTGTTGGTCACGGGTAATGACGACACTATACAGTTGCAGGTTGCCCATCGTCTGTGTGCGCTCCGCTAATGCCAGCAGGTTATTCAGCAATGCATCGGAAACCGGTCTGTCGGCATATTTCCTGATGCTTTTTCTATTTCTTAAACTTTCCATCTTCATATTATTTTGCTGCGAAGATACACTAAAAAAGTGATATTCAAAAGGAAAATCAGATATTTTTGCTTTCCTGTTTTGGAAAACTTTTTATTTGTGGAATTTATTAAAGTTGTCCAAAAAGGAAAACATTTACAAATATATGTTTGGCAATATGAACAAATTATGTTACCTTTGCATCTACATTTATTGAGAGAAATCAACAATCATTTAGAATACAATATATTATAACAAATCGATGGATAAGAAGACATACCCTTATGAGGAAGCGTTTCAGGCTTCGTTGGAATACTTTGGTGGTGATGAGTTGGCCGCCCGTGTGTGGGTGAACAAGTATGCCATGAAAGACAGTTTCGGCAATATCTATGAGAAGAGTCCTGCCGACATGCATTGGCGTATCGCTAACGAGATTGCTCGTATTGAGAAGAAATACAAGAACCCGGTGAGCGCCGAGGAAATCTTCCATCTCTTGGATCATTTCAAGTATATCATCCCTGCAGGCAGTCCGATGACCGGTATCGGTAATAATTTCCAGGTGGCATCATTGAGCAACTGCTTCGTGATCGGTTTGGATGGTGATGCCGACTCTTACGGAGCTATCCTTCGTATTGACGAGGAGCAGGTGCAGTTAATGAAGCGTCGTGGTGGCGTTGGTCATGACCTGACCCATATCCGTCCGAAGGGATCACCGGTGAACAACTCCGCCCTGACCTCTACGGGATTGGTTCCTTTCATGGAGCGCTACAGTAACAGTACCCGTGAGGTGGCGCAAGACGGTCGCCGTGGTGCCCTGATGCTCACTGTGGGTATCAAGCATCCCGATAGCGAGGCCTTCATCGACGCGAAGATGACAGAGGGTAAGGTAACGGGTGCCAACGTGAGTGTGAAGATCGACGATGAGTTCATGCAGGCAGCCATCGATGATAAACCCTATGTACAGCAGTTCCCTGTTGACAGCGCTAATCCCGATGTTAAGAAGACCATCCATGCCAAGACCCTTTGGGAGAAGATCGTGCATAATGCATGGAAGAGTGCAGAGCCCGGCGTGCTGTTCTGGGATACCATTATCAGGGAGAGCATCCCCGACTGTTATGCCGACTTAGGTTTCCGCACCGTCAGCACCAACCCCTGTGGAGAGATTCCTCTGTGTCCGTACGACTCTTGTCGTTTGCTGAGCATCAATCTGTTCAGTTATGTGGTCAATCCGTTTACCAAGGATGCCTACTTCGATTTCGACCTCTTCCGCAAGCATGTGGCACTGGCCCAGCGACTGATGGATGATATCGTAGACTTGGAGTTGGAGAAGATCGACCTGATCATGAACAAGGTGATCAACGACCCGCAGAGCAAAGAGGTGAAGAGTTCTGAGTATCATCTGTGGGAGAAGATCAAGGCTAAGAGTTCTAAGGGTCGTCGTACAGGCGTGGGTATCACGGCAGAAGGTGATATGATCGCCGCCATGGGCCTGCGCTACGGTACCCAGGAGGCTACCGATTTCTCTGTCAATGTACACAAGATCTTAGCCCTGAGTGCTTACGGATCATCCGTGACGATGGCAGAAGAGCGTGGCGCCTTCGAGATCTTCGATGCCAAGCGCGAGGAGAACAATCCGTTTATCCTGCGTATCAAGGAGGCTGATCCGGCCCTCTATGAGCGCATGGTGAAGTACGGAAGACGTAATATCGCCTGTCTGACGATTGCTCCTACCGGCACCACCTCTCTGATGACACAGACCACCAGTGGTATTGAACCCGTCTTCATGCCAGTATACAAGCGTCGCCGTAAGGTGAACCCCAACGATACCAACGTGCATGTTGACTTCGTGGATGAGGTAGGCGACAGCTTCGAGGAGTATATTGTTTACCACAAGAAGTTCCTCGACTGGATGAGGATCAACGGCATTGATACAGAGAAGCGCTATACGCAGGAAGAACTGGATGAGATCGTTGCCCGTTCACCTTATTATAAAGCCACGGCCAATGATGTAGACTGGTTGATGAAGGTGCGTATGCAGGGCGCTATCCAGAAGTGGGTAGACCACTCTATATCGGTTACCGTCAACCTCCCCAATGACGTGGACGAGGCTCTGGTCAACCGTCTGTATATCGAGGCATGGCGCTCCGGTTGTAAGGGATGTACCATCTACCGTGACGGTTCGCGTGCCGGTGTGATGATACAGGTGGATGACAAGAAGAAAGAACCTGAAAAGAAAGAGGCTGCTCCTTGCAAGCATCCCGAGGTGACAGAGGTACGTCCTCAGGTGCTCGAGTGCGATGTGGTGCGCTTCCAGAACAATAAAGAGAAGTGGGTGGCCTTTGTCGGTCTGCTCGACGGTTATCCTTACGAGATCTTCACCGGTCTTCAGGATGATGACGAGGGTATCGTATTGCCGAAGACCGTCACGAAGGGTAAGATCATCAAACAGCAGAATGAGGATGGCACCAAGCGCTATGACTTCCAGTTTGAGAACAAGCGCGGTTATAAGACCACCGTGGAGGGACTGAGCGAGAAGTTCAACCCTGAATACTGGAACTACGCCAAGCTGATCTCCGGTGTGCTGCGCTATCGTATGCCTATCGACCATGTGATCCGTCTGGTGGCCTCTTTGCAGTTGAGGGATGAGAGCATCAACACCTGGAAGAACGGTGTGGAGCGCGCCCTGAAGAAATATATCTCTGACGGTACCCAGGCCAAGGGACAGCGTTGTCCTAACTGTGGTCAGGAGAGTCTGGTATACCAGGAGGGTTGTCTGATCTGTACGAATTGCGGAGCCAGCAGATGCGGCTAATCTGATAGCGTATGGTTTTGCGAAGCAGTCATATCACCCTTTCCGGTCTGCGTTTCCATGCGCATCACGGTGTGATGGCGCAGGAACGGCAGACGGGCGGTGACTTTCTTGTTGACCTGCAGGTGATGTGTGACCTGGAGAAGGCTGTTCACTCGGATGATCTGTCGGATACCCTGAACTACGGAACACTCTACGACGTGGTTCATCAGGAGATGATGAAGCCCTCGCAGTTGTTGGAACATGTGGCAGGACGTATCGCCCAGCATGTGTTCGACGGTTTTCCACAGGTGGAGAATGTCGTCGTCACGGTCACGAAGGTGAATCCTCCCATGGGAGCCGACCTGAAAGGAGCCAGCGTCACCTTGTTCTTCGGTAGGGAAGAATAGGGCGATACCAGCGGATAAGCCCCTCGTCGCGGCCTGTTATCATTAAATAATGATAAATCTGCAGGATGTACATCGATTAAATAACAGAATAATTGTAACTTTGCACATTATATGAGTAAACGTTGTCTATTGATTGTCACCATGATCTTCTCGGTGTTTGTTGCCATGATGGCGGCAAATAACGATAAGTTTACCCTTGTGATTGACCCCGGACATGGTGGAAAGGATGCCGGAGCTCTTGGTGCAAAGTCGAAGGAAAAGAACATCAACCTGAATGTGGCCCTCGCCTTCGGACGGTATGTGGAGCGTAACTGTCCAGACGTAAAGGTGATATACACCCGTAAGACGGATGTCTTCATCCCCCTGAACGAGCGTGCCAATATCGCCAACAGGAACAAGGCCGATCTCTTTATCTCTGTACATACCAATGCGCTGCCTAACGGAAAGGTGGCGCGCGGCTTTGAGGTCTATACCCTCGGTATGCACCGTGCGGCGGATAACTTAGAGGTGGCAAAGCGAGAGAACTCAGCCATCTTGGTGGAGAACGACTATAAACAGCACTACGAGGACTTCGATCCTAACTCCTCAGAGAGTTATATCATCTTCGAGTTCATGCAGGATAAGAACATGGCGAAGAGTGTGGAACTGGCCAAGATGATCCAGAAAGATGCCTGTGAGACAGCTCAGCGTGTGAATAAAGGTGTGCACCAGGCCGGATTCCTCGTGCTGCGCGCCACCTCCATGCCCAGCTGCTTGATAGAACTGGGGTTCATTACCAGTCAGGATGAAGAGAACTACCTGAATAGTTCTGCCGGCATCGATGCTTTGGGAAAGGGTATTTACAAAGCCTTCCTCCGTTATAAGCGGAAATATCATAAAGGTATCACCGTGCCCTATGCCGCTGATCCTACCGAAGAGGTGAACATCCCTTCCGTGGTGCCGCCAAGAGAAGAAAACACGGCGAAGCAAGAAAAGAGAAAACCTGCGAAAGAGCAATCTGTCGCCGCGGTAAAACAGAAGCAACCTGAGCAAGAGGCACAGCCACGTATCAGTGGATTGATGGATACCTCAGAGAATACAGCCGAAGTAACCAGTACTACCGAACCGGTCTTCAAGGTGCAGATCCTGGCGAGTGACCGACAACTCCGTCTCTCTGACCGACAGTTTAAAGGTGAGAAAAACATTTTCTACTTCCAGGAAGGTAATATGTATAAGTACACGATAGGAGCATCTACCAACTACAGTGAGATCTACCAACTGCGGAAGAAACTGTTGGAGAAGTTCCCACAGGCATTTATTATAGCTTTTAAAAACGACAGAAAGATGGACGTGCAGCAGGCCATTAGAGAATACCGAGCCAAACGTTCCCGATAAAGAAGGATTATTATGAAGAAAGAAATAAAGATCGCATTGATTGCCTGTGCGGCACTGGTCGTATTGTTCTTCGGGTTGAACTTCCTGAAGGGTCTCAACCTCTTTACTACAGATACCAATTACTATATCACCTTCAAGAATATCTCAGGACTGAGCAACTCTTCGCCAATCTATGCCGATGGTTATCGGGTAGGTACGGTTAAGGATATCATCTTCGACTACGATCAGAAAGAGGATATCAAGGTGCTGGTAGGTCTTGACCGTAGCCTGCGTATTCCCAAGGGCAGTAGGGCAGAGATAGAGAGTGACATGCTCGGTAACCTGCAGGTGAACCTGCTGTTGGCCAACAATCCGCGGGAACG
The DNA here is from genome assembly GCA_902797505.1 of uncultured Prevotellaceae bacterium. Lineage (GTDB taxonomy): Bacteria > Bacteroidota > Bacteroidia > Bacteroidales > Bacteroidaceae > Prevotella. The sequence continues at coordinate 19,818 of CADBSW010000041.1, forward strand.
TATTGAGGCTGGCGGTGTGATAGAGGGTTCTGTGAGCAGCGGTATGTTGGGAAAACTGGGCGGAATGGTGCCTGCGCTGGAGAAGATGTTGCCGAAGCTCGACAGTATTATGGCAAGTCTGAATACCCTCTTGGCTGATCCTGCCATCGCACAGACGCTTCATCATGCAGAGGCCGTATCGGGTAATCTGATCACCACCACCAACCAGTTGAATACCCTGGTGGGACAGTTGAACAAGAATGTGCCGTCGATCATGACGCAGGCAAATAGCGTTCTCGGCAATACCACGCAGATAACAGACAACCTGAACAAGCAGTTGGCGAATGTGGATATCAACACCACCATGACAAAGGTGAACGCTACCTTGGATAATGTGGAGCAGTTGACCAAACAGTTGAATAACCCGCAGGGATCGATCGGTCTGCTGATGCGTGACCCGCAGTTATATAATAACCTGAACACAACAATGGCCGATGTAGATTCTTTGTTAAATAATTTGCGTGCTCACCCCAAACGCTATGTGCATTTTTCACTCTTCGGTAAGAAGGATAAATAGTTTCTATTTAAAAAGTGTCTAAATAAAAAACCGATTAAAGTACCTTTGATAATGGCTGATTGGAAACGCTTATTATAAAGAGAGTTATCTATAGGTGTGCACACATTTTCCTTGTGTGCACAATTTTGTAAAAATCTTTTGTAAGTGTTTGTTTTTCAACATCTTTATTTTTTGCAACAGTTGTACACTCTTTCGCTGGGGGCGGTTAACGAAAAAGACCGAGAAATAAGGCATTTGCGACATGTTACAGAAATATTTCAAAAATAAGGATTTGGAAGTTTTGAATTTTTTTACGAAATTTGCATGTGGAAAATAAGTGGCTGCTAAAAATAGCCACTTTTTATTGCTGACCATTTTTAAGTATAATATGAGTATAAACTCACGTGCGCTCTGGGAAAATTGTCTCCAGCTGATTAGGGAAAATGTTTCAGAGCAGCAGTACAACACCTGGTTCAAGCCGATAGTCTTCGAGGCCTATTCGCCCTCGTCGAAGACTCTATTGGTGCAGATTCCAAGTCCGTTCGTATACGAGTACTTGGAAGAGAACTATGTTGACCTGTTACGTAAGGTGCTTACTCGTTGCTTCGGAAATGGTATCAAGCTGAATTACAATATCCTGACTGATAAGGACAACGACCTGTCGATGACGGTAGAGCCCGGTGAGGTTGGTGAGATTGAGAAGCCATTGCCTAAGACAAGAGGCAATCAGTCGCCATCGGTGATTGATGTGGCGACACAGGACATCGACAGTCAGTTGGATCCCCATCACACCTTTGCTAATTTCATCGAGGGCGACAGCAACCGTCTGTCACGTTCTATTGGTCTTTCGATTGCTGAGCATCCTTCCACCACACAGTTTAACCCGATGTTTATCTACGGACCGTCGGGATGTGGCAAGACACACCTTATTAATGCGATAGGCGTGCGTGCGAAGGAGTTGTATCCTCAGAAGAGAATCCTTTATGTCAGCGCCCGTCTGTTCCAGGTGCAGTATACCAATGCTACCTTACAGAATAAGATCAACGACTTCATCGCTTTCTATCAGACGATTGATATCCTGATCGTGGATGATATACAGGAGTGGATGACGGCCACCAAGACACAGGATACGTTCTTCCATATCTTCAACCACTTGTTCCGTAACGGCAAGCGTATCATCCTCGCATCCGATCGTCCGCCGGTAGATCTTAAAGGCATGAACGACCGTCTGCTCACCCGTTTCTCTTGTGGTTTGATTGCCGAGTTGGAGAAGCCCAACGAGCAGTTGTGCATCGATATCCTGAACAGCAAGATCAAGCGTGATGGTCTGCATATACCGAACGACGTGATACAGTTTATTGCCCAGACAGCCAGTGGTAGTGTGCGTGACTTGGAAGGGGTGATCAATTCTCTGTTAGCCTATAGTGTGGTATACAACTGTAACATTGACATGCGATTGGCCGAGCGTGTCATCAAGCGTGCCGTAAAGGTGGATGACCGTCCACTTACGGTTGATGATATCATCAATACGGTATGCCATCACTTTAATGTGAGTACAGCTGCCGTGTCGGGAAAGAGCCGTAAACAGGAGTTCGTCGTCGCCCGTCAGGTATCGATGTACTTGGCACTGAAATACACCAAGATGCCTACGGCACGCATCGGAAAACTGATTGGCGGTCGTGATCACTCTACCGTGATACACAGTTGTTCTCAGGTAGAGAAACGACTGAAGCTCGATAAGTCGTTCTCCGAGGAGATCAGTAGTATAGAGAACGCATTCAAACTGAAATAGAAAAGGTTATACACGACCTTCAAAAGGAGCAGTATCTCGCAAAAAGAAATAATCATTCCCGAAGCAAAACAAGTTGTTTTGGTATGGAAAAGTGTATCATTACGGGTAGCGGTATATACTAAATCTTAACCAAAACAACTTGTTTTGGTCGCATGAAGGCTTATGAAGGCAAAAATTTTGCCTTCATAAGTGCAAGCTATTGATTACTAATACCTTATGCAAATTATGAAGGCAAACTCATTTTTTACCCAAAAAATCACAGGGAAGATAAGCATGCGGATGAACATATAATATAAACGATAGATTATTTTTATTTCACAGCATTCTCCTTCATCATCTGTTTCCACTTATAGTAACCCATCACGGCAATCACCACATATAGTGCATATAACGAGGCTTTGAAGGGGATGTCCTTGTAGAAATAGAGTGCACTGGTGACGATGTCCACAACAATCCAGATGAGCCATTGCTCTACGTATTTCCTCGCTAATGCCCATATGCCTACGACACTGAGTGCTGTAGTGAAAGAGTCGGCAATGGGTACTCGGGAGTCGGTGCAGGTGGTAAGAAACCAGTAGATGGCAGCCCATATAAGGAGTGTAGCCACTGTCCATCTGATAGCCAGTCTACGAGGAAAATGGGTGATGGGCGTTGTCGTGCTTGCATCCTTCTGACTATCTGCGATACTGGTTACCTTCGGTTTCCTGATCCAGTTGAAAAATCCATAGACGGTCATGGCTAAGTAATAGAACTCCATGCCGCAATCGGCATAGAGTCCTTTTTGGTAATAGAGTACGATGCCCAATGACTGCATGGCAAAACCTACAGCCCACAGCCAGATACTGGCCTTATATTCCAGCAGGATATAAGCCAGTCCGAGTACTGTGGTGAGCATGTCGAGCCAATGGGCGGCAAGGAATTCGTTCATCAGAATTTCAAGGTTAGGTTAGCCATGGTGGTGAATCCTGCCATAGGCATGAATCCGATCTGGTAGTAACGGTTATCGTTGGTATGACCGTAACTCTCTGCGATAGCGGAATATACCCATCCACCAGAAGCATAATGCTTATTGAACACATTATTGAAGTTGATGCCCAGGAGGATTTCCTTGACACCGCATATTCTCTTGCTCGTCGGCTTCAACATCTGCCAGTTGATGCTCAGGTCGGAGGTAGAGTAGCCATCGAGAGAACGATCCTTATTGGCTGTATTGTCGAGATACTGACGACTGACATATCCCGTATGCCATACGGCCTGTATGGTTTTCCATTTAAAGTTGATAAAGCCGTTCAGCAATACTGAGGGAGAGAAGGCCAGGGTGGAGTTGTCGTAATGGATCTGGCGCAGTTCATCACCGTTACCGTCAATATGATATTTCTCCATAGCGGCTTGTCTTCCAGCATTGTCATCTCCGTAATCCCAGTCATCCCAGTCTTCTACGTATTCGTCGAAGTCCTTGATCTTATTCTTACTCAGGGCAGCGTTTCCCTCGATGGACAGCCATGGCGTGATGTTCCAGCCTGCTGACAGTTCGATACCCATACGATAGGATTTCTTTACGTTAGAGGTGAGCGGTTCACCGATATCACTCGTTGCACCGTTCTGCACAAACTGATTGTCATAATCCATATAGTAGAGGTTGGCTCCCACATGCCACTTGCTGCCGGCATATTGGTATCCTAATTCATAGTCGAGCAAAGACTCTGCCACGGGTGCCGGGTAGTTACCGTTGTCGGTGAAGTTGTTACGCTCCGGTTCACGATGACTGAGTGCGATAGAGCCATAGAAGCGATGACCGTCCTGTAAGAAACTGAATCCTGCCTTCGGATTGAGGAAATCATATTTCTTATCGATATCCAGGAAATGCTTGTCATAGAGGCCTGTTGCCTTGTTCTCGATGAACTTATCGTTGTATCCGTCGGTCTGATATCCCACATGACGGTATTGCATGTCGGCAAACACACTCCATGAGGGTGTGATCTTGTAAGATGCTTTTATATAGGCATTACCATCGAACTTCTCGGCATCGGAGTCGTAATACTGGTAATTACCATTGTTGAGCAGCAGACTCCTCAACTGATCATTGGAGAGATAGGTGACATAACCGAAGTGATTGCTGTTGAAATTCTGAATGCCAAATCCTCCGATGATATCCCAATCGTCATCCTTATAGTTCAAGCTCCATAGCAGTCCGTAGAAATCCTGATCCAGTCCTTTCTTACGCACCCAGTCAGTACGCTTCACACCACTTACCGCATCATAGCCGTAGGTAGCATTGGGAAGACCCAACTTCTTGATCTTATTATTATAACGGAACTCCTTATAGTAGCCATAGCCATGTGTGTAATGGAGTGAGGCTGATGTAGAGAGATGCTCGTTGATATTCCATGCTGCTGAGAGGATATTGTGATTCTGCCAGAAGTTATCGGTGGTCTTTGGCCAGTAAGAACCATCAGACATCTTGTAGCGCTCAGCGATATAGTTGCCGTTGGCATCTTTTGCGAAGTTACCGTCATCGCCGTAGGTAAGATGCTCATAGAGAGAGTTATATCGGCCCAGTCCTACCTTATACATATCCTCATACGTCTTGATACCGGTGTTGATGCCGTAGATGCCATCCATCAGACTCATATCGTCATCACCGGCAGTAATACCA
>CADBSW010000042.1 GCA_902797505.1 uncultured Prevotellaceae bacterium
TCACGTTAACAGCGTTCAGCTCAGTGTCCTGGCCTTTGTCAAAACCAGTAAGACCAGCCTTTGTCTCTTCCTCATACAGGTACTCGTATGAAGGATTGTGTGCGATCACCGTTGAACCGGTGATACCATACTGTGTCAAATCTAACTTTGCCATAATTTAAAATATATTTTATTAAATGATTAATCTATTATCCTCTTTTTACCATCAAACAGGACCCTTCCTGTTTTTTCGACTGCAAAGATACACAAAAAAGACTTACACACAAAAAGTTATGTGTGCAAAAAATATTTTTTATAGTATTTTTTATATTAAATCAATATGATAACTGACACTGCATCATCTTTTTGCGATATCGACTTTACAAAAATGCAAACAAAGATAATCGTTCTTTTTAAATGGTCATTTTGAAAGATATTTCGTTTTTTTGGACCACCCAATCAGTTTTTTCACTATCTATGACTTCGTCGAAGATATTTCCGTTCGGCAAAAAATAAAATGTTCTGCACTCGGTTTTAGATAAATTCTTCACGCTCGATAAAAGAAACAAGCTTCTTTTTCTCGCTTACTCAGAATTTTCACTATCTATGACTTCGTCGAAGATACTTCCGTTCGGCAAAAAAATAAAAACATTTTTCTTTGTTTTGCGCTCACTTATGCGTATCTTTGAATAAGATAGGATGCACCTCGGCATAAAGAAATAAATGAATTTATTTTGTTCTACACTCGGTTTTCACTATCTTTGCAATCAAAACTACGAAATATGAAAGTTATCAATCTCAGTGAACAGAATAGCATCCTGAACCAATACATGGCAGAGATACGTGATGAGAAATACCAGCAGAACCGCATGGTGTTCCGCAAGAACATCCAACGGATAGGTGAGTTTATGGCGATGGAGATCAGCAAGACCCTACGATATGCCCCCGAAGAGGTGACCACCCCGTTGGGTACAGCCATTGTCAACATACCTCAAGACAAACTGGTAGTAGCAACAATCCTACGCGCAGGACTACCCTTCCATCAGGGGTTCCTGAATATCTTCGACCATGCAGAGAATGCTTTTGTATCGGCTTTCCGTGTATATACCAACCGTGAGCATACCGAGGTTGGTGTCCACACGCAGTATATGGCATCACCCAGCATCGAAGGAAAGACACTGATCATCACCGACCCCATGCTGGCAACTGGCGGTTCGATGGCAGCAGGCTATGAGGCACTCCTGAAAAATGGCACCCCACAAGCTATTCACATTGCCAGTGTGATTGCCACGCCAGAGGGTATCGACATGGTGAAGAAAGCTTTGCCCGAAGAGAATGCCACCATCTGGGTAGCCGCCATTGATCCGGGAATGAACGAACATAAATATATCGTGCCGGGATTCGGCGACTGCGGCGATCTCTGCTACGGAGAGAAACTATAGTTAGTGTAGAGTGTAGAGTGTAGAGTGTAGAGTTTAGGGTGTAGGGTGTAGGGTGTAGAGTGTAGAGTGTAGAGTTTAGGGTGTAGAGTGTAGAGTGTAGAGCCCCGTAGGGGCGATAGAGTATAGGCGGGGCACGCAAGTCCCCGTGTGAGTGTATGAGTCCCCGTAACTAGCCCCGTAGGGGCGACACAGCATAGGCGGGGTACGCAAGTCCCCGTGGGGGTGTCAACCCCGTAAAAGGTTAGGGTGTATTGTGGTAATTAGAAAAGGCTGGCGATTGTGCCAGCCTTTTCTGTTGTTATTTCACTTCCCAGATATCGTTTGTCTCCAGGAGCTCTGTGAAGTTATGATATTTCTTCATGCCCTTCACCTCTTCTATCTGAGCGGCAACAGCCTGCTCATAGGTGGGAGCCTCTACATCACGGATAACACCTAAGGCAATGGGGAATCCATCGTTGTTACCCATCAGGGCCAACTTCAACTGCAGGGTGTCATCTTCGCAGTGAGCATCATGTACGAGGATATCATCCTCTGTGATACCATTCTCACCGATCTTCACAACCTTCAAGCCGAAACCTTCCTGCATCAGACCAAACTCTCTGTTCGGACCGAAGATCAGCGGTTTGCCATGCTCTACGTAGATAGCATTCTCCTTACGTCCTTCTGGCTTGTATACGGCATCATGACAGTGATCATTGAAGATCACGCAATTCTGCAGGATCTCACAGACAGAAGCACCCTGGTGAGCAACAGCAGCCTTCATCACCTCAGAGATACCCTTCGCATCGGTAGCTACGGCACGACCGAAGAAGTGTCCACGAGCACCGAAGCAAAGCTCTGCCGGGCGGAATGGATCCTCAACCGTTCCGTAAGGACTTGACTTCGATACGAATCCACGGGGAGAGGTAGGACTATACTGTCCCTTTGTCAGACCGTAGATGCGGTTGTTCAACAGGATCATGTTAAGGTTGATGTTACGACGGTTGGCATGGATGAAGTGGTTACCACCGATAGCCAGTCCGTCACCATCACCAGAAACCTGGAAGATAGTAAGGTTTGGATTAGCCACCTTCGCACCGGTAGCGATAGCTGCCGCACGACCGTGGATCGTATTCATGCCGTATGTTGCCATGTAGTGTGGCAGACGACTGGAGCAGCCAATACCAGAGATGACTGCGATATCTTTTGGTGCTATGCCGATCTCTGCCAACGCTTTATGAAACGCTGCCAAGAAAAAGTGATCACCGCAACCCGGACACCAGCGTGGTTGTCCCTTCTTATAATCATTTGCTGTGTAACTCATAACTTTACTTCTTTAAAATGTCCTCAAAAGCGTTGACTAACTCTTCTACCACGAATGGCTGACCCTTCACCTGGTTGAACTGCTCAGGAACGAAGTTGTCTACCTTCATGCGCAGGTAAGCAGCGAGCTGACCCATATTCTGCTCAGCCACAACCACCTTCTTATATCTCTTCATCACCTCTGCAGTGTTCTTTGGCAGCGGGTTGAGATACTTGAAGTGAGCCTGTGCTACCTTGTAACCCTTAGCACGCAACTCATCCATGGCTGTACGCAGATGTCCGTAAGTAGAGCCGAAGCCTACCACCAACAGGTCGGCATCGTCAACATCACCATCGACCTCCAGGTCGGGTACTTCAATATTTGCAATCTTTTGAGCACGCAAGCGTGTCATCAAGTCATGATTCTCTGGATTGGTAGAGATAGCACCGGTATTAGAGTCTTTCTCCAGTCCGCCAAGGATATGCTCGAATCCTTCACGACCAGGGATAGCCCAGTAGCGTGTGCCATTCTCTGCACGCATATATGGAGTCCACTTGCCCTTCAACTCCTCTGGTACATACGGAGGATTGATAGCATCGAGCTTATTGATGTCGGGCAGACGGAAAGCACCAGAACCGTTAGCGATATAAGCATCGGTAAGCAGCACCACAGGAGTCATGTGCTCCAAGGCGATCTTACAAGCCTGGTAAGCAGCGTCGAAACAGTCGGTAGGACTGGTAGCTGCCAATACCGGCATCGGACTCTCACCGTTACGGCCGAAGAGCACCTGCAGCAAGTCGGTCTGCTCACTCTTGGTAGGAAGACCAGTTGCAGGACCACCACGCTGTACATCGAGCACCACCAAAGGAAGCTCCATGATCACGCCGAGGTTCATCACCTCACTCTTCAGACAGATACCAGGACCTGATGTACTGGTAACACCTAATGCACCGGCGAAGCTGGCACCGAGGGCACTGGCACCACCAGAGATCTCATCCTCACACTGTACGGTGGTAACGCCTAAAGACTTATGTTTTGAAAGCTCATGCAACACATCGGTTGCGGGAGTGATAGGATAAGAACCGAGATACAGTTTCAAGCCGGCCTTCTCAGCAGCAGCAATTAAACCGTATGCAGTAGCCTTGTTACCTGTGATATCCATGTAACGTCCGGGCACCTTATTCTTGGTCTCTATACGATATACATTGGCGGCTGAGGAATGGGTGTTATGACCGTAGTCATATCCAGCCTGCACCACCTTGATATTGTTCTCAGCGATAGCCGGTTTCTTAGCAAACTTCTCACGCAGGAAGTTAGCTACCAGATTAAGGTCGCGGTCGAACAACCAGCAAACCAAACCGACGGCAAACATGTTACGACATTTCAGGATCGACTTATTGTCCATACCTGTGTCAGCCAGACAGTCTTTCACCATCTGTGTCAACGGGCACTGGATCACACGATCCGGATCGATACCCATCTCACCTAAATAATCAGCTGTCTTAAACTCAGCCTTCTTCAAATCGTTCGGTCCGAAAGAGTCTGTGTCGATAATGATAGTTGCCTGAGGCTTAGCATACCTGTACTGAGTCTTCAGTGCAGCAGCGTTCATAGCTACCAACACATCACACAAATCACCCGGGGTGTAAACCTTGCCGGCACCAATGTGAACCTGGAAACCGGATACACCTGTCAGCGATCCTTGCGGGGCACGGATGTCTGCGGGATAATCTGGGAATGTAGAAATGCTGTTACCTACAGTTGCAGATACAGTAGAGAAAATGTTTCCAGCCAACTGCATACCGTCGCCGGAATCACCGGAAAAGCGGACA
>CADBSW010000043.1 GCA_902797505.1 uncultured Prevotellaceae bacterium
AAATAACATTTACAGCAGCGGGACTGTTCAGGACTTCCACCTGATTCCCTTTTAATCACTTATTGTGAACCAATTACGGGCGCAAAATTACAAAAAGATGAGGGCAATACAAAATAAAATCAATTTTTTTTATTTACTGAGGCGCTGTAATCACTGCAAAGGTATAGTGGTGGGGACAGGGCCGCTTGCAAACCTGTCCCCCAAGCATTCCCCTCATTCCGGCCACCGAGCCGGAATCTCATCCGTATCTTGTTCGCAGGAGATTGCGGGTCAAGCCCGCAATGAGGTGGGTGGCGTAATAACGAGAGGCTCATGAGCCGGGCCCGTGGGCCGCAATGGTCGGGTCAATGGTCCACAAAGGTCGGGCCAATGTCCCTCAAACGTTTCCCTCATTCCGGCCACCGAGCCGGAATCTCATCCGTATCTTATTTGCAGGAGATTGCGGGTCAAGCCCGCAATGACTGTATAGATAAAATCGAATCCCTAAACAAATCACATAAAAATATACTGCAAATATTGCAAAGAATGAAATAATTAACTATCTTTGCATCATCCTCATAGTAAAAACTGCCAAGGCAGATAATGGTGAGGATCTATATTTAGAAAGGCGTTTACTTAGGCGCTTTGTTCTTGACACTCAGGAATCTGGCAGTTCCAATCGATTAGTCAATGACAAGGCAACGGTAGATGCTCATGGGTATGTAATATCCAGTAATTATGCAGATAGACTTCAATATCTATTCTGCAGGTATTCTGTATAGATGCATATCGGCGTGGGCTTCGGCGTTGCTCGTTCAGACTAATCGGGCGATGCCAGAGCCTCTGAGTGTGGGACGGGTGACAGTATGATTCCCACGCTATTCTTTTTATAGTAATCAACCCTTTTATTCATCTCTGTAGCATGAGGGAATATGCTCAGTAAAAGGAAAGACTATGGACTTAAAGCGGTTCTTACCTTTATTATTGCTGCTATATGGAACATGCTGTATAGCACAGACAAAACGTGTGGTACTTGAAACTATATTCGGCGAACGAATGATCTGTCAGTTTTCAGAGAATCCTAAACTGACGCATAATGACAAGACAGTAACTCTGACAACATCACGTGTTACGGTCACGTACCAAACATCTGAGATAACAAAAGTGTATATTGATGGGGATCAGTCAACTAAGATTGAGAGTGTGAATACTGATGGTGAAAAGATTATCATCAATGATGACGCTGTATATCTGACAGGATTATCCAATGGTCAAATCATCAGAGTATATTCAGTAAAAGGTGATTTAGTCAAATCTTTACCCGTTTCAGATAATGGTTCAGCAACCATTCAATTAACAAATCTTCCCCAAGGACTCTATATCATCAAAACAAAGAACCAATCATTTAAAATAACACGAAAATGAAAAAGTATATTATATGCATCGCTTGTCTGCTGATTGCTTCAACAATGAATGCGCAAACAGTAAATGTTCATTTCAAGAATGGACAAACCGTCAGGTTCAATTCTTCTAATGTCGATTTCGTTGATTTCTCCGAAAAACCTGCCGATCTGACATTGACAGCAGGTGAAATCGTTGATTTAGGTTTGTCGGTTTACTGGGCAAGTTGTAATTTAGGAGCAACTAAGCCAGAGGAGTACGGTAATTACTATGCATGGGGTGAAACTGCTCCGAAAGATACCTATTCTCAAGCAAATTATTCATACTATGATTCTGATAAAGCATCATACATAGATATAGGTAGTGATATCAGTGGTACAGAATATGATGCGGCAAGAGTGAATCTCGGTGGAGAATGGCGAATGCCAACATTCGATGAAATGAATGAACTTTTGTTATATTGTACTTGGGAATGGACTCAAATTAACAGTGTAAATGGTTATAAGGTAACAGGTCCTAACAATAACTCAATTTTTCTTCCAGCTTCTGGGTATTCAGGAGATTTTTCTCACACGAAGTTATATTATTGGATGAGTAAAAGCATTTCTGTAACTCATGCTTATTTATTATGTTTGTCAAGTAGCTCATCTTTAGGTTTTTCTAATAATTATAAGTGGCCTGGTTATTCAATTCGTCCTGTTACTCCAACAACACAAACAAATAGTAATCGTAATGTTTCTGTTACTCAACCTGAAATCAGCAGGTTGGAATTCCCAAGAGTTAGAGCAGGAAACAATTTTGTTATAATTCATAAAGTAGAAAAAGCCCCGGATCCCGATGATGTGAACTACTCCATCGAGTGGGATAAAGAAAAGAAAGCACAGCGGTGGACTTGCTATCAGATAAATAAGGGATATTCTGGTAATTCTGGGCGTAGCGATGCATGGACAGAAGACCCGGATATTCCCTCGGTCTATCGTTTAGACGAATCTCAATCCTTTTATTCTGGTTCAGGATTTACAAAGGGACAGATAATTCCATCTGCAGACCGTCAGTATTCTCTTTCTGCCAACAGGCAGACCTTCTATTACAGCAACATACATCCACAATACGAGGCTTTTAATTCTCAATGGAATAGTAATTCTGGTTATAGTCCGTGGGCAAGGTTGGAGGATCTTGTGCGCACCTGGACCCGCCGCTCATCCACTGATACCCTGTATGTATGTAAGGGTGGCACGATCGATAGTGAGGAGAATATCCTCATGCGCATCAAGAATCAACTGATCGTTCCCAAATACTTCTTCGTGGCTTGCCTGGCATAGAATGAGACAGGATATGCTGCCATCGGCTTCTACATTAAGCATGACAACAACGACCATGGCAGTGATCCGCTATCCGACTATGCCATGAGCATCGACGAGCTGGAGCAGAAGACAGGTATCGATTTCTTCTGTAACCTGCCCGACAATGAAGAAAATAATGTGGAGAGCAGCTACTCTCTAAATATATGGGGAATCCGATAGATATTAAGTGATAATTATATGATATGTTTATTCAATATGTTTTTCTTTCCTTTTTTCAATAGTGGATACTATAAAAGAATAATAGCTCTTACATCTCCAACTTCCCGTTTGGGGGGGATTCCGATGTCTTTATCGGGGGATATTTTGTCCACCGGAACAGGATAGACATTAATATGAAAAGAAACCAATAGTTTTAAAAGTGAAACATTCTTTTGTAATGAGCTTAAATGGAATAAATATAACACTGAAGATATTATGAAATATCAAATAATTCATAGGTTGATTTGGGATTGTCGCTTAATAGATGTCCAATTGCGGACAAATCGTTCGAATTTGTCTAAATTTGTTGTAGCAAAGTTAGGCAAATACGACACGGGTGAATTCCTGCGTAGTGTTAATCTGCACGAGAGATCATATAATGCTTTGTTATCAGAAATGCAAGTTCGGAAGTACCATACAATTGAAAGAATTGTTATTCGACCACAAAATAATGTTTATCACATACTTACGTGGGATGATGTCGATAGGGGCATCTGTACAAGAGAGCATCTTAATGAAGTGCAAAGAGACAATGAAGATAAACCAGTTATGTTCAACCAAATAATAATCTTTGCTAATTTAGACAAATTGAATCGTTTTACTATCAATGAGATTCTCGATAAAGAATATATAGAAATCAATTCTCCAATAGTTCAAAACTACTTAAATTTTAATAATCGACAATGTTTCTTAAGACAGCAAGAAGAAAATAGAAGAAAGCAGCAAGAGGATTATGATCAAATGATGAGTGACTTGTATGACGCATATGAGCAAGCAAAGCTTTCAGATATGGATATGAACGATGAAGATAGGATTATGGTAGCCTTAGAAAATGGAGAAGGCGAACTATATGGATTATAGTCTTTCATAAACTTAATAATAGGTGTCGTATAAGCCCTGTCCCCCAGATTATAGCCCTTCGATATCATCATATATTGGAAGGGTGCGTCGTAAAAAATAGCTGAATTTGAATAGTTTTCTACAGTCTGAAGAAAAGGGTATCTTTTCTGGTGGTTTTAATTACCTTTCTCACTGGTTTTAATACCTTTTCTCAAAGGTTTTAATACTCTTTTCCCAACCTAATATACCTTGCATATCCACATCTCTAAAAATCGGTCGGACACGCTATACACTTTCGTACGCTGTATGTTCTGGTATGTGAGTAATTGTTTTTCCAGTAAGGCTGTAATGGCGTATTGTACAGAACTGGGAGATTTGAGCGCATGTTTTTTCACGAATGTGACAGATGTAACGCCGCTGGCTTTACCTTCTTTGGCTATAGCAATCAGTGTCTCTTTCTGTTGATAGTTGAGTTGATTCATGACAGAGGAAAAGGTATGGCCTTTCTCTTCCAATATGTCGCTTAGTATGTTTCTGATATCGTTCTCATCTATTATTTTATTAGTATCAAGGTAGGCAAAGGCGTTGTGTAGAATGTCGTGTACGTAGTAGGTGTGTCCTTCAAAAAGGTCGTAGGCAAGCGCTACTGCATCAGAGGTAATCTCTCGCCCTGCTAATTCAAACTGCTCTTTGGCAAACGCTGTATAAACATCTTTTGGGATGCAGTCCAGATATATTTGTTCAGCACTGTTATAGAATGGTTTAGCCGTAGAGTTGAACATGTTCTCAAGAACGTGACGGTTACTTCCCGCATAGATAAAGAGACAATTGTTCATCTTCTGGATATGTGTACGTAGTGTAGCCTCTATATTTTTTTCTGGATATTGGGCTATTTGCTGGAACTCGTCAATGGCGAAGATGCAGGGTTTGTCGGCTTGCTCGAGGTAACGAAAAATCTCCTCCAGGGTCAACTCTGGTGTATGTATGTCACCCAGCTTGATGTCAAAGGTGGGGAGTCCTGTTATGGGGTCGTAGCCGAAACTTCCTGCAAGAGAATGTATTCCCTTCAGAAATTTATCAACCATAGCCTTTCCTTTAGGCACTAGTGCAGAGTAGATCTCCTTGCTAAGAAATAAAACAAGCTCGTGTAAACTTGTAGTAGAATAGATATCAGTATAAAATGTGTAGAAATTGTTTTTGATAGACGGTTGCTCAAAAACATGGCGAATAAGTTGTGTCTTGCCCATTCTTCTAGGCGATGTTAACAGGATATGTGCCTTATTTTCAAGGGTCTGGGTAATCCATACGGTTTCTTTCTTCCTGTCACAGAAGTAGGGCTCCGGAATGATACCAGTGATGTAGAAGGGATTCACCATAATAATTCTTTTTGATGCAAAGATAAGGATAATTTTTCAATTATACAAATTCTATAATAGAAATTCTATAATCAGGTGAATTCGTGCTTGGTGACAGGGCCGCTTGCATACCTGTCCCCCAAACGTTCCCCTCATTCCGGCCACCGAGCCGGAATCTCATCCGTATCTTATTCGCAGGAGATTGCGGGTCAAGCCAGCAATGAGGAGGCTGTCCCCAAAAGATTATATACCTTTCCCCAGATTATAGCCCTTCGATATCATCATATATTGGCAGGGCGCTTCGTAAAAAATGGCTGAATTCTTTCTTCACCCCTCCAACTCCCTCATAAGGTCGGTGATGATGTATTCATCACTCTGTAGTTGCAGGCCGCTCTCCGGATTAGCCAATAACTCATAGGTATGTGAATTGTAAAGGATGTCGAGTGCACGGCCTGCATCAATATTGAGTCGTTCGGTCAAAAGGGTTGCTATCCTCGCTATTTTTCGCCATAATACTTGATCTCTCATCCTTTACCTCCTTCTTTCATTGTAAGTGATTCTGAACCAACAAAATGCAGACAGTTATCAACAATAAGTTGATTACTAATACACATCTGGTGAGTGGGATGGGCAAAGCGAAGCTGTCCCAAAGCTTGGTCTGCTGTAATACGGCCAGAATAATAATCTTCTACCGTATCAATAACCTGATCATTTGCGACTCCTCCCTCGATGATGTCATAATCTGCCCATGGCCGTTCTCCCTTGCGGCTGCTGACTATAAAATCAAGCCATTGTCTGTCATAATTATTAAGAAGAAGCCGGGACGTCTCTTCAGGTAGTAACTGATCATCGAACTCATATATGGAAAGAGTGGGTGTGTTTAATGCTCTGATAACGCATACACGGCGTGCCCAACGTTCTGCTTGGGCACGAAGATTCGTTACATAGAAACCTGGACCGAAATCCAGTTCTCGGCGACCAACTCCTGTGAGTGGTTCTTTCACAACAGTATATGATCCATGATATAATCTTATTTTCATCCTTTCCCTTCTTTCCTTTCCCAGTTTTTCAGTGCTTCTTTTACATTCCACACTACCCCTTCAATACTTTCTGTATGTAATGTGTCGTAGCAATCAAATAATAGGTGTTGTATAAGCCCATGTCGTTTGAGCCTGTTATGCAACTCAGTAGCTGTGATGCCCATACTGTTTGCAGTGGCACCTATTGCTAATGTGGCAAATTGTATTTTTCGCGTATTTGTTGCATCCATAGATATTTGTCGTTACATTCGTACCTGTTGCAAAAATACAAAGAAAACAAGAAAGTTCCAAGTCTTTATTGTTTTTTCTTTTTAAAAGCATCTGTGCATGTGTGTTGGGGAAGGGTCAATTTTTTCAATTATACAAATTCTATAATAGAAATTCTATAATCAGGTGAATTTGTAATGGGGACAGGGCCGCTAAAGCATACCTATCCCCCAAGCATACCCCTCATTCCGGCCACCGAGCCGGAATCTCATCCGTATCTTATTTGCAGGAGATTGCGGGTCAAGCCAGCAATGAGGAGGCTGTCCCCAAGAAAAGAGAATTAGTTCTTCTCTACAGTCTGTTTGTAATACGAGTCGTCGAGATACACTTTCTTATCACCTATCCAGCCCTCGAAATAAGGATATTCATCACGAAGTTGGATATCGTCGAAGATGAAGTCGGCTACGACGGTATCTTTACGGTCGGGCAGTATCAGTCCGAGTTTGCCATTCTTCTGTGCGATGACCGGCATGGTCACCAGGTCGTCCACATAGGTATAGCAGGTGCGCAGGAACTCGTATTTGGGAGAGATAATCGTCTTGTTCTCATGGTCGACGATGCCGAAGAGTCCGTTACGCTCAATCACCTTATGGAAACGGATATATTTGTCTTTGATGCGTGCGAGGTAGAAGTTCATCTTATGCTCATCGTTGATCATCGTCACGAAATAGTCATAGGTATCGCAGTAGTTGGCAATGGCGCGCGCCAAAACGATCTCGAAGTCGAGTCCGCTGATGGCTTTGCGGTTCAGGTCGATATACCGTGCGATGGCCACTTCTTTCTCGGGCACGGAGAGGGTGGAGATGGCTTCCTCAAACTTCTCCATGATCTTGATGCTGCCCGACATACCCTTGATGTAGCGGTGTATCTGCCGCCCCATCTCTGCACACACGAACTTGTCGATCTGTCGTAACTCGATCGGGTCGACATAATTCTGTTCAAAATTCTCCTGCGTTATCTTTCCCATGGCTTACTAAGACTATATATATAAATAAGGTGATATAATTCGTTAGAGATCTCTCCTATGCAAAGATACGCAATTCGTATCGAAAGCCCAAAAAAAATACGGTCTTTTTTGTGTGACCGTATTTTTATTCGTTTATTCCTGCATAAAACGGAGGATATCTTGCAGCCGTTCTTTTCCTGCCGCCCTACCGATATGATACACCCGCCACATCTCTTCAGGGTCGTGTGAGATATGTCCGATGGGCAGCGCTTCTTTCGGACGGATAACCAGTGTGTTGCCCAACAGTTCTTGTTCTTTTACATATGCTGTTTCGGTGTTGTACATTAGATGCCGGTTGGCTGCAGCCTCGATGAAATGGGGATATTTATGCAGTTGCATCTTCATCAGCGGCAGGAACTTATTTTTTTCCTTCACATAACCGTCGGGCTGGGTGAGGATGACGATGTTCTTCTCGTAGCCTATCTCTTGGAAGTAGCGCAGGGGGATGGAGTCGGCGATGCCTCCGTCGAGCAGTTGATAGCCATCTACCTTGACGATCCTTGATGCCAAGGGCATGGATGCTGAGGCACGTATCCACTCATAACAATCGTAGCTGCATTTATCCAACTTCTTATATACCGCCTTGCCGGTTGTCACGTCGGTACATACCACATACATCTCCATGGGGTTGTTGTCGAAAGCCTCCTCATCGAAGATATCCAGGTGTGCCGGGAGGTAGTGGTAGTCGAACTCCCCACCAAACAGGTCGCCGGTCTTCAAGTAAGAACGGATGCTGCAATAGCGCCAGTCTTTGGCGTAGTTGGTATTATAGCGGATGGCGCGCCCTGGCTGTCGACTCTTCATGTTACAGCCGAAAGCGGCTCCGGCAGATACGCCGATGAAGCCGCCGGGTGTGATGTTGTGCTCCATCATCACATCGAGAATGCCGACGGTAAAGAGGCCTCGCAAGGCTCCGCCTTCCAAAACTAATCCTTTTTTCATATATCTTTTATTTTCACAACCTTCCCAACCAATGTTCTTCTCTCTGTTTCGGCAGAGAGAAAGAACCAAGAGAGACCATGCTGCACGCTTCGAGTCAGATAAAATCACAATTCCTCACATTTTGCTGCGGGACTCGCTTCGCTCAAACAGGTCCTCGCAATGGCTGCGCCACCATGTTCGATCATTGGATTTTATTACTTCCCCTCTCGCTATCGCAGCAGTTTTCTCTTTAGCCTTTGGCTTTGACCTTTGACCGCAGCGCCAGCTGTTTCTCTTGCTATTGCAGCAGTTGGCCCTACCCCCGACCCTCCCCAAGGGGGCGGGGAACTTTTCCTTAAGGACTTTAAGATTCTTCACTCTTCACGGGGGCTTACGCGCCCCGCCTATGCTCTATCGCCCCTTTGGGGCTAATTTTCAATTATCAATTATCAATTTTCCATTTGTTGCGTAGCAACATTAGAACTGTATTCGCTTGATGGGCACGAACAGCTTCAGGGTGAGCCAGGCCATGAGATACATACAACTGGCGATCATGAAGATGACGGTGTACGAGTGGGTGGCGTCGAGAACGAAGCCTACGAAGGTAGATGCCAGGGCACCACCGATGGCTCCACCCACACTGGAGATACCTGTCATGGAGGCTACTACATGCTTGGGATACACATCCGACACGATGGTGTAGATATTCGAGGCCCATGCCTGATGGGTGGCTGTTGCCATACCAATGAGGATAACTACGATCCACAGACTCTTCACATAGGGCACTACATTCAGCGGGAGTATCATCAATGCGAAGATCAGAATGGTGGTCTTACGCGCAAAGTCGGCTGTCCGTCCCTTCATGATAAAGCGCGAGGAGATGATTCCTCCGGTGATACCACCTGCATCGGCCATCAGGTAGATGATGATGAGTGGCAATACCGTGGCCTTCAGATCGATGCCCTGTTCTTTCGCTAAGAAGTCGGGCGCCCAGAAGAGGAAGAACCACCATACCCAGTCGGTGAGGAATCGTGTGAAGATGATGGCGTATGTCTGCTTGTATTTGAACAGTTCGCGCCAAGCCACCTTCTTTTCCTCATCCTCATCCCTGTCGGAATTGATATAATCCAATTCTGCCTTGTTGACGTGTCTGTTCAGATGGGGTGCCTTATAGATAAGCAACCACAGGATAACCCATATCAGTCCGAGTGCACCCGTGACGATAAAGGCTGAGCGCCAACCCCAGTGCAGGGTGATGGCCACCACGATGATAGGCGCTACAATAGCACCTGTGGTAGATCCTGAATTAAAGATACCCGTGGCGAAGGCGCGTGATTTCTTGGGGAACCACTCGGCAATGGTCTTTACGGCAGAGGGGAAGTTTCCCGCTTCACCGAAGCCCAACAGGGCGCGCACGGCACTGAAGCCCGCCACGCTGTTTACCAAGGCGTGCAGCATCGTAGCGATACTCCATATGGTGATGGAGAAGATATATCCCAAACGGAGTCCCATCTTGTCGATCAGTTTGCCGCATGCCAGCATACCGAAGGCGTATGCGATCTGGAAGGCGGTCACTATATGTCCGTAGTCGATCTCACTCCAGTGCAGCTCATCTTGTATGTAAGGTTTTAACAGTCCGATTACCTGTCGGTCGATATAGTTGATGGTCGTGGCGAAAAAGAGCAGTCCCACCATGATCCATCTTACGTTGGTTTTCTTTTGATTCTTAATAACTTGCGTATTATTATCTTCCATTTTGTTTGACGTTTTAGCTAAAGTAGTTTTACGACGTGCAAAAATAATAATATTTTTTGATATCTCGCAAATTTTATTTAACTTTGGCGCCAGATAGATAAAAATGTAAAAGATATGATAGGTACACCGGAGATTATCCTTATCGTGATAGTAGTATTGCTGCTGTTCGGCGGTAAGAAGATTCCTGAGCTCATGAAAGGATTGGGCAAGGGTGTGAAGAGTTTCAAGCAGGGACTCAACGAGGTAGAAGACGAGGTAAAGAGTATGGATCCAGATAAAAAGAAAGGAGATACAGATGATAAAAAGTGATAAGTTCTTGCATGCGGAGAATATCGCATGGGAGAATCCAGAGCCGGGCGTGACCCGTCAGATTCTCGGTTACGACGACCAGTTGATGCTGGTGAAAGTAGTGTTTGAGAAGGGTGCCGTGGGTAGTGCCCACCGTCATCCGCACAGTCAGACCACCCTTGTGGAGAGTGGAAAGTTTGAGGTGACGATCGATGGAGAGACAGCTGTGTTGTCTGCCGGTGATGGTTACTATGTAGCTCCCAATCTGCTCCATGGTTGTGTCTGTTTAGAGGCTGGCATGCTGGTTGACACGTTCAGTCCGCACCGTGCTGATTTCCTGAAATAAAATATCGTATTATTATGGGTATAATTATTGGAATCGATGTGGGTATCAGTACCACGAAGATTGTAGGTCTTCGTGAGGGCATCGTCATTTCCCCTATCCGTATTAAGGCTACCGACCCGGTAACCTCGTTGTATGGTGCCTTCGGCAAGTATCTCTATGATAATAAGATCGCGCTGAAAGATGTGGAGCATGTGATGCTCACGGGTGTCGGCGCAGGATATGTCAATGAACCGATCTATGGTCTGCCCACCTCCAAGGCAGAGGAGTTTATCGCTGACGGACTGGGGGCCCGCTATGAGTCGAAGCAAGACAAGATGATCGTGGTGAGCATGGGAACAGGTACTACCCTGGTGAAGTGCGACGGTGAGGACATTACCCATATCGGTGGTATCGGCATGGGTGGCGGCACCTTGGCGGGATTATCACGTCTGTTGTTGAACACCGACGATATCAAGTTGGTGGCTAACATGGCAGAGCGTGGCGATCTCTCACAGGTGGATCTCCAGATTGGCGATATCAGTTCTATCGCCTTGCCTAATCTGCCGATGGATGCCACTGCCTCATTATTTGGTAAGGTGAAGAGTACGGCAACACCAGAGGATCTGGCGCTCGGACTTATCTGTATGGTTTTGCAGACCATCGGCTCGGCTGCGATATTATCTTCCTTGGGGAATGGGATCCGTGAGTTTGTGCTGATCGGCAACCTCAGTCTGCTGCCCCAGTGTAACATCGTTTACCCGGCCATGGAGAAACTATACGGCGTGCATTTCATCATCCCGAAATATTCCCAGTTCTGTACAGCTATCGGAGCAGCCTTATGCTACAAAAAATAAGATTCTACCTTACGGCTATCGGTCTGTTGTGTGGCATCAACGTGATGGCACAACAGACGGTTGAACCACTGCCCACCCAGCATCAGGTGGCATGGCAGGAGATGGAGACGTATGCCTTTATCCATTACGGACTGAATACCTATACAGATAAGGAGTGGGGGTATGGCGATGCCGACCCTAAGGTGTTCAACCCGCAGAAGCTTGATTGTGAACAATGGGTGCGTGTGTTGCAGCAGGGTGGTATGAAAGGCGTGATCCTTACCGCTAAGCATCATGACGGATTCTGTCTGTGGCCCACGAAATACACCGATTATAATATCACGGCTACTCCTTTCCGTGGGGGTAAGGGTGACTTAGTAAGAGAACTGAGCGAGGCCTGCAAAAAATACGGGATGAAGTTCGGACTCTATCTCTCTCCGTGGGATCGCCATCAGGCTACCTATGGCACACCGGCATATGTGGAATACTACAACCACCAACTGGAGGAACTGTTAACGCAATACGGACCGCTCTTTGAGATTTGGTTTGATGGAGCCAATGGTGGTGACGGTTGGTATGGCGGTGCGAATGAGAAGCGCCAGATAGACCGCACTACCTATTATAACTTCCCTGTGCTCAATGCCAAGGTATATCGCTATCAGCCGCAGGCAATCATCTTCTCTGATGGTGGTCCGGGTTGTCGTTGGGTAGGTAATGAGAATGGTTTTGCCGGTGAGACCAACTGGGCTTTCTTACGTGGTAAGGAGGTATATCCCGGATATCCCAAGTATCAGGAACTTCCTCATGGTCATGCTGACGGTTATCAGTGGACGGCCGCAGAGTGTGATGTGTCTATTCGTCCGGGGTGGTTCTATCATGATCAGGAGAATGATAAGGTGAAGACACCTGAGGAACTGCGTGAGATCTACTATAAGAGTGTGGGTCGTAACGCTACGATGTTGCTCAATGTGCCGGTGAATAAGGAAGGACTGATATCAGCCGTCGACTCGGCTCATCTGGTGCAGTTTGCCCAGTTGATCCGTGAGGATTTCAAGAATAACCTGTTGGAAGGCCGTCAACCGAAGAAGAAAGATTATGTTGAGGCTGGTGTGCCTTGTCAGGAGTTGGTTTACAAACTGCGCGGTAAGCAGATGATCAACTGCATTATGCTCGGTGAGGATATCGCCACGGGTCAGCGGGTGAAGAGTTTCCGTGTAGAGTATAAGACGAAGGGTGGATGGATGCCTATCGACTGTCAGGAGGAGATGACGACGATAGGGTATAAGCGTATCCTTCGTTTTCCTGCAGTGCAAACGAAGCAAATACGCGTTGTGCTTCAGTCGCGTAAGGGTGCACCAATAATAAATAAGGTGGGGGTTTATAATATTTGATTTTTATGTTCTTCTCTCTGTTTCGGCAGAGAGAAAGAACCAAGAGAGACCATGTTGCACGCTTCAGGTTAGATAAAATATCGATTCTTCGTACTGTGCTGCGGGACTCGCTACGCTCAAACAGGTCCTCGCACCGCTTGCAGCGCCGTACTCAGTCATCGTATTTTATTGCTAACCTTCTCGCTATTGCAACTCCCTACACTCTACGCGGGGGGATACCCCGCCTATGTTGTGTCGCCCTATCGGGCTAACCATAACTCTACACTCTACACGGGGGTTCACACCCCCGCCTATGTTGTGTCACCCTATCGGGGCTAATCATAACTCTACATTCTACACTCTACACTCTACACTCAGCACTCAGCACTCTACACTCTAAACTACTTCTTACGAATAAGCGTAAGACCATCGCGAAGGGGGAGGATAACTTTCTCTACCCGTTCGTCGTGCGCCACATAATCATTGAACGACTCGATACCTTGCGTCTGTCTGTCGGCAGGGGCGGGAGTCTCTAACACATGACCATCCCACAGGGTGTTGTCCGCAAGGATAAACCCACCTTTGCGCAACACCTTGAGTGCCATCTCGTACGTCTCTAAATAAGTGCGCTTATCACCGTCGATAAACGCCATGTCGAAAGTGATTCCCAAACGGGGTGCCTCCACATTGGCATCACCAATCATAAAGACTATCTTATCAGCTACCGACGAGCCCTCTATCCAAGGACGAGTGAAATCCTCCTGTTCATCGTTGATCTCGAAGGTATATACCTTACCATCATCCTCCAATCCTTCTGCCATGCAGATAGCACTGTAACCGCTGAAGGTTCCTACCTCTAAGATATTCTTCGGACGGATCATATGCACGAGCATCTTCAACAGACGACCTTGCAGATGACCGCTCGCCATGCGGCCACGCAACAGTTGTACGTTGGTGGCGCGCCACAAACGATACAAGTAATCACCCTCTTCATCAATATGTTGCAGGATATATTCTTCTAACTGTTCACTCTCCGTCATAGTCTTTTTATTTTAAACACAGAGACATAGAAATATAATGTAGAGTGTATAGTGTATAGTTATGATTACCTTTTAATAAATTCTCTGTGTCTTGGTCTCTCTGAGCTTTTATTTCAATTGCTCACGAAACCCTAAACCCTAAACTCTAAACCTTAAACTTTAAACCAGAAACGCTTCCACCGCCAACCGGTAACTGTCTAAACCAAAACCGCAGATTACGCCCTTGCAGGCACTGCTGATCATACTCTTGTGGCGGAAAGGTTCACGCTGATGCACATTACTGATATGTACCTCAATGACTGGGGTGGTCAGCGAACGGATGCAGTCGTGCAAGGCAATACTCGTATGGGTGTAGGCACCGGCATTCAAGATAATGCCATCGTAGCTGAATCCCACCTCTTGCATCTTGTTGATCAGTTCACCCTCCACATTACTCTGATAATAGCTGATCTCTATCTCAGGATAACGCTTCTGTAGTTCTGGCAGATAACTGTCGAAAGAACTGCTGCCATAGATGCCTGGTTCGCGAGTGCCTAACAAGTTGAGGTTAGGACCATTGATAATTAGAATTTTCATATATCAATATTATTTATTATCTTTGCAATGCCTTGCAAAGATACGTAATTTCATGGAAAAAGACAAAAAAAGTGACAGAAAGATGTTTAGGGCGTATCTACGATACCTAAAACTGCAGCGTAACTTCACCCCCAATACGGTGGATGCCTATGAACGTGACTTGCAGAAACTCCTTACCTATTTAGAAGGAGAAGGCATCGATGCGGTGAATGTGGAGCTGGAGGATCTGCAACACTTTGCCGCCTCGCTCCATGATATCGGTGTGACTGCCCGTTCGCAATGTCGTATTCTCAGTGGTATCCGCAGTTTCTATAAGTTCCTTGTCACCGACGGATATATCCAGGATGATCCTACCGAACTGTTGGAGAGTCCGCAGTTGGGTGATCATCTGCCGGAGGTGTTGTCGGTAGAAGAGATCGATATGATCGAATCGGCTATCGACCTTTCGAAATGGGAGGGGCATCGTAACAAGGCAATTATAGAGGTGCTGTTCTCTTGCGGACTGCGTGTCAGTGAACTGACGAACCTCAAACTGAGCAATCTGTATCTCGACGAGGAATATGTTCGGGTAGAAGGGAAAGGGCGGAAAGAGCGTCTTGTGCCCATCTCGCAGAAGGCTATCAAGGAGTTGGGCTACTGGTTTGATGACCGCAGACTGATGAATATTAAAAAAGGAGAAGAGGATTATGTCTTCCTGAATCGTCGTGGAGCCCATCTCACCCGTACGATGATCCTCATCATGGTGAAGAAATATGCCGAGGAGGCAGGTATCAAGAAGACCATCTCTCCCCACACCTTCCGTCATAGTTTTGCCACGGCATTATTAGAGGGTGGTGCCGACCTGCGTGTCATTCAGGCTATGCTCGGTCATGAGAGCATCGGCACGACAGAAATCTATACCCATATCGACACCCATACCCTGCGTGAGGCGATCCTGGAGCATCATCCGAGGAATATGAAAAACAAAAAAACTTGAAATGCCCGCAACCATCTGTCACTTTTCTGTGATCCGCTCTTGACTTTTATCCGATAAAAGCTAAGAATCGTTAAGGGTTTTTCAAGACATTTTTGGAGCTAAATCGCTGATTTGCGATCTTTTCTAAGGTATATTTCATAAATTGTTGTAACTTCGTAGCCAAAATAAAATAGTCTGAATAATGAAGAAACTTGTTTTGTCATTCCTGGCATTGGTCATCACCATGACCATTGGCGCTCAGGACAATCCGTTATGGATGCGTTATTGTGCTATCTCACCCGATGGCAGTACGATCGTGTTTAGTTATCAAGGAGATCTCTTTACCGTGCCGGTAGGTGGCGGCGATGCCCGTCAACTCACCACCAATGCAGCTTACGACTCGCAGCCGGTATGGAGTCCTGACGGACAGCAGATAGCCTTTACCTCAGCACGTGAGGGTAGTCTTGACGTATACCTGATTAATAAAGAGGGTGGGGTGCCACGTCGACTCACCACCCATAGCGGCAGTGAGGTGCCGTTGGGCTTCCTTGACAATCAGACGGTATTGCTGCAGAGTAATATCCTGCCGACAGCCCAGAGTGCCTTTTTCACTGAGCGCATGCCACAGGTGTATCAGGTAAGTACACAGGGAGGGCGAATGCGCCTCTTCTCTTCGGTGACGATGGATAACCTGAGTGTAGCTGCTGATGGACGAATCCTTTATCACGACCGTAAGGGTATGGAGGATAGTTGGCGTAAGCATCAGACATCAGCCGTGGTACGTGATGTGTGGCTTAAGACAAAAGACGATCATTTCACTAAACTCACGGATACGAAATGTGAGAACCGTAACCCCGTATGGGCAGCCGACGGAAAGAGTTTCTATTACCTGAGTGAAGCCAGTGGTTCGATGAATGTCTATAAAAAGAATATCGACGGCACAGGATTACGACAGCTCACCCAGTTGAAGAATCACCCGGTGCGCTTCCTCTCTACCAGTAAGAATGGAGTTCTTTGCTTCGGATATAATGGTGAGATATATACGATGCGTGAAGGCGATAAACCACAGAAGGTAAATATCCGTATAGTGACCGACAGCAACAGTCGTGATGTGGTGAAACAGGTACAGCGCAGTGGGGCTACCGAGATAGCTGTAAGTCCTGAAGGTAAGGAGGTGGCCTTCATCCTACATGGTGATGTGTATGTGACCAGCGTGGAATATAACACCACCAAGCAGATTACTGATACGCCGGAACAGGAGCGTAGCATCGACTTCAGTCCTGATGGCCGTAGTCTGGTATATGCCGCAGAGCGTGGCGGTTACTGGCAGATCTATCAGAGTAGTATCGTGAAGAAAGAAGAAAAACTCTTCACCTATGCTACCGATATCAAGGAAGAGCGGTTGACCAACAGTAAGGTAACCTCTTTCCTGCCCAAGTATAGTCCTAACGGTAAGGAGGTGGCTTTCCTCGAGAATCGTACGACACTGCGTATCATCAATCTGTCTAATAAACAGGTACGCACCGTGATGGATGGGAAGTATGAGTATAGCTATAGCGATGGTGATCAGTGGTTCCAGTGGAGTCCTGACAGCAGGTGGCTGCTCACCAACTATATCGGTTATGGTGGATGGAACAATAAGGATGTGGCTCTCGTCAAAGCCGATGGCTCAGAGATACATAATGTGACGCAGAGTGGTTACAACGATGCGAATGCCAAGTGGGTGTTAGGTGGTAAGGCGATCATCTTTGGCAGTGATCGTGCCGGCTATCGCAGTCATGGCAGTTGGGGAGCAGAAGACGATATCTATATCATGTTCTTCGACCTGGATGCCTATGAGAAATTCCGCATGACCAAAGAGGAGACGGCTCTCTTAGATGAGGCTGAGAAAGAACAGAAGAAGGCGAAAGAGGAGGCAGAGAAGAAAGCTGCTGATGATAAGAAGGGTAAGAAGAGTAAAGAGGAGGAGAAGAAGAAAGAGGTGGATCCTTTGGTGTTCGACTTAGACAACTGTCGTGACCGTGTCATCCGTCTTACCGTTAACTCTTCGAACTTAGGAGACGCGATCCTTACACCTAAGGGTGATAAGTTGTATTACACAGCCCGTTTTGAAGGAACACCCGATTTATGGATGCATGACTTGAAAGAGGGTTCTACCTCTATCGTCTTGAAGAGTGTTGGTCGCGGAGAACTGCTTACTGACAAGGACTTTAAACATGTGTTCCTGGCTTCTGAGAAAGGTATCAAAAAGATAGACGTAGAGAAGAAGAGTATCAAGAACGTCGATTTTGAGGCTACCTTCAATTATAAAGCCAGCAAAGAGCGCGAGTATATCTTCAGTCATGTGTGGCAGCAGGTGGCAGATAAGTTCTACAAGTCCGATCTGCATGGGGTTGACTGGGAAGGTATGAGGAAGAACTACAGTCGTTTCTTACCTTATATTAATAATAACTACGACTATGCCGAGATGATGTGTGAGTTGTTGGGAGAGTTGAACGCCTCGCATACCGGTATGCGTTATAGTGCCCCTTCTGGCCGTTTGGCTACCGCTAACCTGGGTGTGTTCATCGATGATACCTACCGGGGTGATGGCATCAAAATTGATGAGGTGATAGCCAAAGGACCTTTCGCCGTGAAGAAGACCGATGTGAAGGCTGGTAGTATCATCGAGAAGATAGACGGCAAGGCGATTACGAAGGATATGGACTACTACCCATTGCTGGAGGGTAAGGCCGGAAAACCTGTACGTGTGAGTGTGCTCAATCCGGATGGCCGTCGCTTTGATGTAACGGTAAAAGCGATCTCCACTGGAGAACGAACAAACCTGTTGTATGACCGTTGGGTAGAGCGTAATAAGAAGAAAGTGGAAGAACTCTCGGGAGGTAAGATTGCCTATGTGCATGTAAGAGCCATGGACAGTCCCAGTTTCCGCAGGGTGTATCGTGACTTGTTGAGTGATGAGAACCGTCAGAGACAGGCTGCCGTGGTTGACGAGCGTCACAACAGCGGTGGATGGTTGCACGATGACCTCTGTACTTTGTTGGCAGGCAAGGCATATCAGCGCTTCATGCCGCGTGGACAGTATATCGGCACGGATCCCTATAACAAGTGGGTAAAGCCCAGTTGTGTGCTGATCTGCGAGGATGATTACAGCAACGGTCATGGTTTCCCGTGGGTTTACAAGACGTTAGGTATCGGCAAACTGATAGGAACACCTGTTGCAGGCACTATGACAGCCGTGTGGTGGGAGCGTGTGATAGATAATACACTGGTATTCGGTATTCCTCAGGTGGGGTGCGTGGATATGCAAGGCCGCTATCAGGAAAACCTGCAGTTGGAGCCGGATATGGCTGTTTATAACACGCCTGAGGAGATGTTGCAAGGCATTGACCGTCAGTTGGAAGCTGCCGTAAAGGAAATGATGCGCCAGGCATCTTCTTCCAATTAAGATGCATTTTGAAGATTATTTTTGTGAAAATCATTTTATTCTGTTTGCTTAATCGTTTTTTTCACTATCTTTGCATCATAGAATAGAAAAAAGAAATAAAACAAATATGGGAAAACTCGTTATTAACTCGTATGAAGAGTTTGCAGCTCACCTCGGTGAGGACTTGGGTTGCTCTGATTGGTTGGAGGTAGATCAAGACAGAATCAATCTGTTTGCGGATGCGACACTGGACCATCAGTGGATTCATGTGGATGTGGAAAGGGCAAAGAAAGAGAGTCAGTATAAGAGTACGATAGCACACGGCTATCTGACACTCTCACTCCTGCCTTATCTCTGGGATCAGATCATTGAGGTGAACAACATCAAGATGTTGGTGAACTACGGTATGGATAAGATGCGTTTCGGACAACCGGTCATCACGGGCAGTAAGGTGCGCCTGTCAACGAAGTTGCACAATATCGCCAACCTCCGTGGTATCTGCAAGGCAGAGATAGCCTTTAAGATAGAGATAGAGGGACAGCGCAAACCGGCACTCGAGGGTATCGCCTCGTTCTTGTACTATTTCATCTAAATAAATATCGAAGGAAAAATGAGATATTCCAATTATAAATTAATGGGGTTGTCACTGCTTGCTGTCACGACGTTACTGATGTCGTGCGCCCCGCAGTTGGACAGTACGCCACCGCCGGTAGATCCCTATGATGTGCGATACGGTGCACGTACGATGTATGTCACCTCTTCTTTCCGTGTGTATGCCCCGTTGATGGATCGTATCCGTGTGGAACAGATCGCGATGAATGAGTATGGTGTGCGCGACGTATCATGGAGTCCTCATTCATATATCATGACCGTGCAGTATTACCCGGGCAGAACCAATACGAACATCATCCAGATGGCGCTGGCTCGCGCAGGATATGACACCAGTGACTATCGTGCAGTCAGCATGCGTCCGATCGTGTTGCCACCAACACGTGTGATTACCACGCCGAGGCAACCGGTAGTTGTTCCCCGTAATCCTCAACCACCGAGGAATAACCAGCCCAATCAAGGTGGTAGGGTAGGAGTGAACAATCCCAATACCCATAGTGGACAGCCGGCTCAACCTCAGTCACAAGGTGGCACAGTGAAACCGCAGGGTAATCAACCTACTCAACAGCAGAATACACAACAGAATAAACAAAGTCAACCGACGAAGACTACTACATCCGGCGGTCATTTCGGAGGAAAGAGAAACTAAAACCTATATTATATATGATATTATCAACAACACCCAATTTGGAAGGATACAAGATTGAGAAATATCTTGGTGTGGTAACCGGTGAGACCATCATCGGAGCGAACATGTTTAAGGATTTGTTTGCCTCTGTACGTGATATCGTAGGCGGAAGAAGTGGTGCCTATGAGAAAGTCTTGGCAGAAGGTAAGAATATTGCTCTTAAAGAAATGGAGGAGCGTGCCAGTGAATGGGGTGCCAATGCGATTGTTGGCGTCGATATCGATTATGAGACAGTCGGACAGAGCAACTCCATGCTGATGGTTGCCACCAGTGGTACTGCCGTGGTAGTCAGTAAGCTATGATATTACAATCAGACGTTAAGGATGTTTAATTAATACGAAATTTGGGGGCATCCTGTGTCCCCAAATTACTGTTTTACGTTATTATTCAAGTAGAAATCATTTTTATTATGAAACTTAAAAATCTATTAGTAGTATTATTTTTAGTTATAGCCGGTAACACTATGGCTCAGATGATGCCTCCCCTTCCACAGGATAAGGACGTGAGGACAGGTAAACTGGATAACGGACTGACTTATTACATCCGTTACAACAACTGGCCCGAGAACCGTGCTGAGTTTTTTATTGCACAGAGAGTGGGTTCTCTGCAGGAGGATGAACCGCAGCGTGGTTTGGCACACTTCCTGGAGCACATGTGTTTCAATGGCACAAAGCACTTCAAGGGGAATGATTTGATTCGCTATTGTGAGTCTATCGGCGTGAAGTTTGGTGAGGACCTGAATGCCTATACCAGTGTTGACCGTACGGTGTATAACATCTCTAACGTACCTACCAACAATAAGGCTTCTTTGGATAGCTGTCTGTTGATTCTCTATGACTGGGCCGACGGTCTGGTGCTCGATGAGAAAGAGATTGATAAGGAGCGTGGTGTGATCCACGAGGAGTGGCGCCTCCGTTCAAGTGCTCAGCAGCGTATGCTGGAGCGTTCACTGCCTACTCTCTATCCCGGTTCTAAGTACGGTCTCCGTATGCCTATCGGTTTGATGAGTGTGGTTGACGGTTTCAAGCCTATTGAGTTGCGTAACTACTATGAGAAGTGGTATCGCCCCGATAATCAGGCCATCATCGTGGTTGGCGATGTGGATGTCGATCATGTAGAGGCAGAGATCAAACGTCTGTTCTCAGGTATCGTCGTTCCAAAGAATGCCGCACAGGTATGGAATGAGCCGGTGCCTGATACCGATGAGCCTATCGTCGTGGTGGAGAAGGATAAGGAGCAGCCTAACAACGTGGCCAGCTTCATGTTCAAGCATGATGTGTTCCCCGACTCACTGAAGAATACTCAGTTATATCTGGTAAACGGTTTCCTGAAGAACGCTGCTATCAGCATGCTCAACCAGCGTATCAGTGAACTGACGAAGAAGCCGGATTGTCCATTCGTAGGTGCACAGGTAGGCGACGGTACTTATATCTTCTCTAAGACCAAGGATGCCTTCACACTGAACTATGCTCCCAAGGATGGTAAGAACAAAGAGTCTGCTAAGGCTGTCTTCTGTGAGGCTTTGCGTGCCGCAGAGTTTGGTTTCACCGCTACTGAGTTCCAGCGTTTCAAGGACAATATGCTCAGTGGCCTTGAAAATATGTATGCTAATAAAGACAAGCGCTATAGCAACCAGTTCGCTCAGGAGTATGTAGAGGTATATCTCGAGAATGAGCCGATGGTATCTTTCGACGATGAGTATATGATGATGAAGCAGATGATTCCTATGATTCCTGTAGATGCTGTCAACCAGTATATCAAGGAACTGATGCCGATGGACAATAAGAACCTGGTGATTCTCAGTACGAACGTAGAGAAGGAAGGTGCTGTCTATCCTGAGGCAAAAGAGTTCTTGGCTGCTATCGATGAGGCTCGTGCAGAGAAACTGGAGGCTTTCGTGGACAATGTGAAGAATGAGCCGCTCATCACCGAACTGCCCCAGAAGGGTTCTATCGTCAAGGAGAAGGCTGGCAAGAAGTTCGGATACAAGGAACTTACCTTGAGCAATGGTGTGAGAGTGCTGTTGAAGAAGACCGACTTTAAGAAAGACGAGATCGTCATGACAGGTACTGGAGAGGGTGGTTCTTCTCTCTATAGCGACAAGGATCTGGTTAACCTGAATGTCTTCAACGATGTGATTGGTGCCAGCGGACTGGGTAACTTCTCTACCACAGAATTGAGAAAGGCATTGGCAGGTAAGGTGGCCAATTGTGATCTCTCTATGGGTGAGCGCAGAATGTCTGTCAGCGGTAGTGCTGTCAAGAAAGACATGGAGACGATGTTCCAGTTGCTGTATCTGTACTTCACCAACATCAAGAAGGATGAGGAGAACCTCCAACTGCTGAAGCAGTCATATGAGATGTCACTGAAGAACAAGGCTAACAACCCTGATGCAGCCTTCCAGGATTCCGTATCATATACGATCTCCGACCACCATCCTCGTGCTAAGAGCATGGAGATGAGTGATATCGCGAAGATCGACTACGACCGTATCCTCCAGATTGCTAAGGAGCGTACCGCTAATGCCGCTGCTTATCGCTTCACTATCGTAGGCGACTTCGATGAGTCTGAGCTTCGCCCATTAATCGAGCGATACATCGCTTCACTGCCATCCAGCAAGAAGATCGTGAAGGGACATAAGGTGGTTGAGTCTACCGATGATAACGTGATCAACCGTTTCACCCGTAAGTCAGAGCAGCCAAAGGCTAATGCCGTGATGGTATGGTTGAACAAGAAGATGCCGTATTCTATGGAGTCGTCTATCCAGGCAAGCATCGCCGGACAGATCCTTTCTATGATCTACCTGAACAAGATCCGTGAGGAGGCCGGTGCAGCTTACTCTTGTGGTGCCAGCGGAATGATGTCGAAGACAGATAAGGATGTCACCACCATGATGCAGGCCTTCTGTCCGATGAAGCCTGAGAAGGCAGAGGAGGCTCTGAAGATCATGCGTGAGGAAGTACCTGCCCTGACAGAGAAGTGTGATGCCGACATGCTCACAAAGGTGAAGGAGTACATGTTGAAGAGTGCCGATGATGCCGTGAAGACAAACGGTTACTGGATGAATGTCATCAATACTTACGACCGTTATGGCCTCGACAACCATACTGAGTATAAGAACACCGTTGCCGCACAGACTCCAGAGAAGATCTGTAACTTCATGAAGAAGTTCCTCAAGGGTGCTAACCTCGTACAGGTGATCATGCTGCCGGAAGAGTAATAATATGATGATATGATAAAAGGAGGGTGCAATTATTCATTGCATCCTCTTTTTGTTTTGAGTAACTTTGACTTCGTCGAAGTTACGCCCGTCCTCCTCATTTTTATTAACGAGAAAGATTATAGCCCATCTTTGGCAGACAACCAGAATTGTAAAGGGTTTTTACGATTTGCTGTTTTTTTACTGCAAGGTCATATTTTTTCTCGAAAATTTGCATGAAACATCTAGATTTTTTGTACCTTTACCATCGGATTTAGGTAGACCAGGGCCGAAAGGTCAGGTCTTTAAAAGGGAATCAGGTGTAAATCCTGAACAGTGCCCGCTACTGTTACCCCTATTATGTAAAACTCACAAGTGCCACTGGATGATATTTCATCAAAACCCTCCAACGAGAGGAGGCTTATTTGAGAGAAGTCCGGGAAGGCGAGTTTTTCGGGGGAAGTCAGGAGACCTGCCTATTTCAGTAAGTAACTGTCTCTCCGGGGTCAGAGAGATTTTTATTAACATTTTAATACCTTTTTATTTATGAAAGCAAGCGTATTTGCTTCGGCTCTGTTGAGCTTGTATGTGTGTGGTGCCTTAGCCCAGACGGAGGGCAACGACACCACGTTGAACCTGAATGAAGTAGTTGTGACGAGCTATCATCGCCAACCGTCAGCAGTCGGTAAGCTCCCCGTGCCTTTGAACAAGGCTCCGTTGACGGTGTCGAGTATCGGTCGAGAGAAAATTGAACTGTTGAATCTTCAGGATTTGAATGAAGCCACCCGAACTGCGACGGGCATCCGTCCCATCAACTCCTACGGCGGCTTCCTCTATTTCACCATTCGTGGTTTCTCGGATTTTGTGCTTCTGAACGATGGTATCCGTGATGAGCGCCACAACCTGTATCAGTCGGCTCCAAGTACCAGCCTCGCCTCAGTGCAGAGCGTTGAGGTATTGAAGGGTGCCGCATCGGTGATGTTCGGCCATTCCGCACTGGGCGGCGTGGTGAACGTTATCCACAAAGAACCTACAGCGCAGCGGCACGTCAACGCCGGTGTGGGCATCGGTAACTGGGGACGCTATTCGGTGAGTGGCGGTGCCAGTGGACAGATTGCTAAAGGTGTGAACTTCCGCACCGACTTCTCCATGAGCGGCGGCGATGGTTGGCGTCATACTGATAACAAAGCCTACAACGCCTGGCTCGCCCTTGACTTCCGCCTGAGCGACTGGGACAAGCTGCGCTTCTCCGTTTCGGCCAAGGACGACTACTATGGCACAGACACTGGTCAGCCGCATTTTACGTCAGACATCTATGATCAGAGCGGTAACAAGGTGTGGAAAACTGGCGACATACCCTCGTATATCGACCGCCGCACACGTTTTAACGATCCGCTTGACCACCTTACGGACAAAGACCTGACTATCGCCTTGAAATACAGCCACGTGTTTGGCGACTCGGGGTGGAAACTTATTGACCTGCTCTCATATTACTACGATACCCTGGATTACTACGCTTCAGAAGGTTTGAGTTATCTGACTTCCTCACAACCCATCTACAAGCACTATTACATGAATGGTGACAAGAAGACATACATTAACACCGACTCCATCAAACGCACGGGCTTCCTCTTTGCCTACGAGACCAATCTGCTGCAGAACCAGCTGGAATTACACGGTGAGGCCATGACAGGAAACATCAAGCACAATCTGCTCTTTGCAACCAACTATTCGAACCTCTACCTGCCACGCTGGCGCTCTTCCTACGGAACAGCCGCCAAGGGAGCAGGAAAGAACGCCGTCCTCAGTGTGCGCACTCCTGTGCTGAACCAAGGAAACATTGATTGTCCGTGGCAGAAGCGCAGCCTGGAATGGGAACAGGACTACAGTCTCAACGTTGCCGACTACATCCACTTCACTCCCAAATTTACTGTGTTGGCCTCGCTGCGTTACGACTTCTTCCATCGTAACTACCAAATGGTCTATTCGGATCACAAGACTATTACTTCGAGAGATCCAAAGACCAGTGAACATAACCATGCACTGACCTATCGCTTGAGTGCCTTGTACGAGTTCAATGACAACATCAACATCTATGCTTCGTCCAGCAGTTTCTTCAAGCCGACGCGCACTGCCGTGGCCGATGGTTACATATATATCGACAGTAACGGTAAGAAACTCGATGGTGACAAGAACGGAAGTATCTACAAACCCATATCGGGACATCAGTTTGAGGTAGGCTCACACTTCAATCTCGGTGACCGTTTCCAAGGTGACTTCTCAGCCTTCTATATCATGAAGAACAACATGGTGCAGAATCTTGGCAAGCTGGAAGACGGCACAAACGTCAGCGGACAGGTGGGACGCGCCGACTCGAAAGGTTTGGAACTGAGCTTCCAGGCGTTGCCTTTCGACGGCATCACTCTTGATGCCGGCTACTCACTGACCATCGCCAAGCTGCGCGAGTTCTCTATCACCGAGTATGCCGCCAATACACAAGCTGGCAACTACCTGCAGCATGCCCCGAAACATATGGCTTATGGCTGGGCATTCTATGACTTTCAGCAGGCACTCAAGGGACTGAAAGTAGGTGCCGGCTTCAACTATTCGAGCAAGGTATATGTCAATGCTGCCAATACGATGACGTTTGATCCGTATGCCATAGCCAATGCGATGGTCAGCTACAGCTTCAAAAAACACTGGAGATTGCAATTGAATTTCAACAATATCTTCGACAAGACTTATTACATGTACGCTGTCAGCACCACGGGTTATGTGCCTGAGGAGGGCCGCAACGTTCGTTTTACAGCAACATTTAACCTATAAATGAAACTTTATCGTTTATTTATGAGCATTCACAGGATACTGGGCACAGCACTCAGTATCCTGTTCCTCATGTGGTTCCTGTCGGGCATGGTGATGATGTACCGCACCTATCCGTCGGTGAGCCAAGAGCAGCGTGTGCAACATTCTGAGCGGCTCGCTCCCTGTGGCGTGGAACTGCCTCGTCAACTGCCTAACGGTCTCACCTCTCTTTCCCTGCAACAGATAGCGGGACGTCCTGTTTTCCTGATGACAAACAACGACTTGGAAAGCCAGATCGATGCCCTCACCGGCCAGCCGATAATACGTTATTCAGTTGAGAAACTGCAAGCAATCG
Source organism: uncultured Prevotellaceae bacterium (assembly GCA_902797505.1). Classification (GTDB taxonomy): domain Bacteria; phylum Bacteroidota; class Bacteroidia; order Bacteroidales; family Bacteroidaceae; genus Prevotella. The sequence goes on from CADBSW010000043.1 coordinate 26,597, forward strand.
TCGATCGTTGGCAGGCTCCATCCGCCTCTATATCGTCCTCTTTGCCTGCCAAAGATTCCTTAGGCTGCCCAAGTGTAGCGCCTATCACGGCCACGCTCCTCGACTCTTTGAACGAAATTGACGTATGGCTCATTGGAGCGATGCCTTTCAAGGAGTTCCCCATTTACCATTACTTGCTCAACGACGGCCGAGGCTCCGAACTGTATCTCTCGTCAAGAACAGGTCGTGTCTTGCAGTTGACCGACCGTGAGAGCCGCTTTTGGGCTTGGGTGGGGGCTATTCCCCACTGGATATATATCACCCAACTGCGTGCAACGGGTCGCCAGCCGTGGACCAATACGGTGCTGTGGTTATCGGGGTTCGGCATTTTCATGATCATCTCGGGTATTGTCGTCGGACTACATTCTCTTCTGTCGGCTCGCAGGAGGAAGAAGGGCGGACTATCGCCCTATATCATGCCGCTCTTCCGTTGGCACCACTTATTCGGGCTTTTCTTCGGGTTGTTTGTGTTGACCTGGATCTTCAGTGGTTTCATGTCACTGGCTGATGCTCCACAATGTCTTTGGCCGGTCCATGATGAGCGAACCGCTCGGCAGCTATATGCCGACACGTTGAAGACAGAAAGATTTCGACTGGACATCGACCGTGTCCTGACAGCTGACGATGTGCGACGTGTGGAATGGATGGAGATGGGGCTGCGACCGTATTATCATGTATGGACCGCTGGTGATGAATATCTAGTGGATGCAGCAGATACGGTGCCTCGTCGCGTAACACTTAGCGAAGCCGATTGTCGTATGGTGGTGCAGCGGACTCATCATGCATCAGTCAGGATAACTGCCACGATGATGAACCATTACGACAACTATTACGTCAGCCAGAAACGAATGTTGCCATTGCCCGTCTGCCGGGTGACGGTCGATGATGCGGACTGCAGTACTTATTATATCAATCCCAGGACGGGCGACAGTCGATATTACAATACCAACCGCCGCGCAGGTAAGTGGATGTATTCGGGGCTGCATGCCCTGAACATTTCCTTCTTCATAGCGCACCCCACACTTCGACTCATCTTGATGTGGATTCTCATGCTGGGCGGTACCATTGTTTCCTTCACAGGTCTCCTGCTGAGCCTTCGCTATCTCAGGAGGAAAAAACGTACCTTTTAACTCCCCCTTAAAGGGGAGAAAAGGTGCGTTCCTATGTTCGCTTATTGAATAAAATCTTCATGCTCGAGAAAAGAAACAAGCTTCTTTTCTTCTCGCTTAATCAGTTTTTTTGTAACTTTGACTTCGTCGAAGTTACTTTCATTCGGCAAAAAATAAAACAAGTTTTTCTTTGTTTTGCGCTCGTTTATCCGTAACTTTGCACCCTGATATTAAATAAAGTGTAAAGATATGGCATATTTGTTTTCCTCAGAGTCTGTTTCTGAAGGGCATCCTGACAAGGTGGCCGATCAGATTTCCGACGCATTGGTAGATCAGTTTTTAGCATACGATGATAAGGCGCGTTGCGCCATTGAGACCTTCGTCACTACGGGTCAGGTGGTGATCATGGGTGAGGTGCGTAGTGAGGTGTATATCGATTTCGATACCATCGCCCGTAAGACGATTAAGAATATCGGTTATACGAAGAGTGAATATAAGTTTGACGGCGACTCCTGTGGTGTGCTGACAGCCATCCACGAGCAGAGCGGTGATATCAACCGTGGTGTGGATCGTGAGAACGAGGAGGAGCAGGGCGCCGGCGATCAGGGTATGATGTTCGGTTATGCTACCAACGAGACAGAGGATTATATGCCCGTAACCCTGGATCTCTCTCATCGTCTGGTGGAGACACTGGCTGAGATTCGCAAGGAGGGTAAGGTGATGACTTACCTGCGTCCGGATGCAAAGAGTCAGGTAACGGTAGAGTATGACGACAACGGCACACCGCTGCGCATCGACACAATAGTGGTTTCTACCCAGCATGATGAGTTCGACGATGATGATGAGCGTATGCTGGCAAAGATCAGGGAAGACGTCATCAACATTCTCATCCCTCGCGTGAAGGCGCAGATACATAGTGAGAAGGTGCTTGCCCTCTTCCATGATGATATCAAATACTTCGTGAATCCTACCGGTAAGTTTGTGATCGGTGGTCCGCATGGAGATACCGGACTGACCGGACGTAAGATCATCGTGGATACCTATGGTGGTAAGGGAGCCCATGGCGGTGGCGCTTTCTCGGGAAAAGACTCCAGTAAGGTGGACCGTAGTGCTGCCTATGCTGCCCGTTATATCGCCAAGAACATGGTGGCTGCCGGTGTAGCTGATGAGATGCTGGTGCAGATCAGTTATGCCATCGGTGTGGCCAAGCCCGTGAATATCTATGTGAACACCTATGGCAAGAGTCATGTGAAGGTATCCGACGGTGAGATCGCCAAGAAGATTGAGCAGATGTTTGATCTTCGTCCGAAAGCGATTGAGAAGACGCTGAAGCTGCGTCAGCCGATGTATCTCGAGACAGCTGCCTACGGACACATGGGCAGAAAAAACGAGATTGTGAACAAGACGTTCACCAGCAGATATCATGAGACACTGACTATCCCTGTGGAACTGTTCACTTGGGAGAAGCTCGATCGGGTAGAAGAGATACGTAAGACATTCGGTTTGTAATGCCATGATCATACCGCAGGATACCATTGTGCATCAGGGGCACCAGCCGGTGACCGAAGAGTCGGTGGAGGTGTTGACACCCACACCGAAGGCTGATAGCATCCCGGTATCCACGGCGCCAAAGCATCCTTATCAGGTATTACGGCAGTTGCCTGCCGATGCCACTCCCGCACAGCAGGATTCTGCTATCCAGGCAACATTCCATCCGGAAATCAAGCATATCAGTACGCAGCCCGACACGTTGCATCTGCCGGGGCATGATGTGGGGAAGAGTGTCAAAGAAGTGAACATTCCGCAGTATTACCGGGAGAATTTCTTCTCCAACGATCCCTTATACCATCCGGAGATCAATGGCGGTCGCTATGGTATGGCAGGCGATCCGATGCCCTATGCCATCCGTCATGATGATGTGATTACGGGTTTGCTGTTGGCTTGTTTTATCTTGGTGATGATCGCTTTCTCACGGGTGGGGCATTTTATCCTGCGACAAATCAAGGATTTCTTCTATGTTCCTCGTAGTGAACGTACTACCGAAGTGACAGAGACCACCAGCGAGTTCCGTTATCAGTTCTTCCTGGTGATACACACCTGTCTGCTCTGGGCCCTGCTTAGTTTCTTGTATGTGCAGGAGAACGTAGCACAGACGTTTATATTGAAGTCACCCTACCATCTGATAGCGCTGTTCGCGGGGTCCTTCCTGGTGTATTATCTGTTGAAGGCACTCCTCTATACGATCATCAACCAGATCTTCTTCGATGGTAAAAAAAATGAACAGTGGCTAAAGTCACAACTCTTCCTTGTAGCCATGACGGGAATCGTTTTATTGCCGTTAGTCCTCCTGCTAAGTTATTTTGATTTGTCATTGCATAATGCTACTATATATGCCCTGGTAGTCTTAATATTGGTGAAAATATTGACATTTTACAAGTGTCATGTAATCTTTTTTAGTAGAAAAGCGCTTTCTTTACAATTTATTTTGTACCTTTGCGCCCTTGAAATCGTCCCCTTATTTGTTTTCTTTGGGATATTGAGAATAGTTGTCGATTATTTAAAAATAAATTTTTAGGACAGTAATGGTTAAAAAGATATTAGTATCTCAGCCAAAGCCAGCGAGCGACAAGTCGCCTTATTATGACATAGCAAACGAGTTTGGTGTAGAACTGGTGTTCCGTCCATTCATTAAGGTAGAAGGGTTAACATCCAAGGAATTCCGCCAGCAGAAGGTGAGTATATTGAATTATACCGCAGTTGTGTTTACATCTCGCCATGCCATAGATAATTATTTCAAATTGTCTAAGGAGATGCGTCTGGAGATCCCAGAGGATATGAAGTATTTCTGTGTTACAGAGCAGATCGCCCTGTATATCCAGAAGTATGTGCAGTATCGCAAGCGCAAGGTGTTCTTCGGCACAACGGGAAAGGTGGCCGACCTTGTACCTACCATGGTGAAGCATAAGACAGAGCGTTATCTGATACCCATGAGTAGTGTCCACGACGACAGTGTGAAGGAGATGCTCGATGCCAAGGGACTTAACCACACCGAGTGCGTGATGTATCGCACGGTGAGCAACGATTTCACCGAGGAAGAGAAGAATGCCTTTGATTTTGACATGTGCATCTTCTTCAGTCCTTCCGGTATCCGTGCCTTTAAGAATACCTTCGGCGACGAGCGTAATAAGACGGTTGTGGCTACATTTGGTCCGGCCACCGCACAGGCAGCACATAATGCTGGTCTGAATGTGGAGATAGAGGCACCCTCAAAGGAATACCCGTCGATGACCAGCGCATTGAAAGCCTATCTGAAGAAAGTAAAGAAATAAGTGATGATGATTGCCGATGCTCAGGGACTGAAAAAGCGGGAGCGGGTGTCGAGCAAACGAACGATCGACAAGCTCTTCGGGGGAACGAACAGTCGTTCTCTCACCTCTTATCCCTTGCGTCTGGTATACCAGGATATGGATCGTGTGCTGAGCAGTGATGCCGGTGCCCAGATGATGGTCAGCGTGCCGAAGCGCTATTTCAAGAGAGCCGTGAAGCGTAACAGGGTGAAGCGGCAGATCAGGGAGGCATACCGTCATCATAAATCTCTTCTCCCAGACAGGGAGGGCAAGACACTGGTAATGGCCTTTATCTGGATGGACGACCAGTTGCATGAGAGCGAAGAGATCAATAAAAAGGTGGAGAACCTGTTGATGCGAGTGCGTGAACGCCTATGAATATCCTGAAGAAGATCGTCAAAGGTATATCGTGGGTCTTTGTTGCCCTGCTACTGATACCCATCTGGTTTTATCAGAAGATGATAACCCCTTACACACCACCTTCCTGTCGGTTTACTCCCACCTGTTCGGAATATGCACGACAGGCACTGATCAAGCACGGACCTATCAAGGGGTTGTGGCTGGCCATAAAAAGAATCTCGCGATGCCATCCCTGGGGCGGATCGGGTTATGATCCAGTTCCCTAGACTAATATAGCTTACGTATATAATTATTTGTTTAATTCATTATACATCTATCGATGATCAAAAATTTTGTAGAAGAACTAAAGTGGAGAGGAATGCTGGCACAGATCATGCCAGGAACAGAAGAGTATCTGAATGAACATCTGGTATCTGCCTATCTGGGCACAGACCCTACGGCAGACTCACTGCATATCGGCCACCTGTGTGGTATTATGATGCTGCGCCATCTGCAGCGCTGCGGTCATAAGCCCATCATCCTGGTGGGTGGCGCAACAGCTATGATCGGCGACCCTTCAGGAAAGAGTCAGGAGCGTAACCTGCTCGATGATACCACTATCCGTCATAATCAGGAGTGTATCAAGAAGCAGGTGGCTAAATTCCTGGATTTCGAAGGCGATGCACCCAATAAGGCAGAGATGGTGAACAACTACGACTGGATGAAGAACTTCACCTTCCTCGACTTTGCCCGTGAGGTGGGTAAGCACATCACCGTGAACTACATGATGGCTAAGGAGAGTGTTCAGCAGCGTCTGAACGGTACTGCCCGTGACGGACTTTCTTTTACAGAGTTTACCTATCAGTTGTTGCAGGGTTATGACTTCCTCTATCTGTATCAGCATAATGGCGTACGCCTGCAGTTGGGTGGTAATGACCAGTGGGGTAATATGACCACAGGTACCGAACTCATCCGCCGTACCTTGGGATCAGAGACAGAGCCCGCCTTCGCCCTTACCTGTCCGTTGATCACCAAGTCAGACGGTAAGAAGTTCGGTAAGACAGAGAGCGGAAATATCTGGCTCGACCCACAGCGCACTACACCGTATAAGTTCTACCAGTTCTGGTTGAATACCAGCGATGAGGATGCCGAGCGCTACATCAAGATCTTCACCTCTTTGGATAAGGAGACCATCGATGCCTTGGTAGCTGAGCATCAGCAGGATCCCGGTCGCCGTGTACTGCAGAAGCGACTCGCTGAGGAAGTTACTGAGATGGTTCACTCTAAGGAAGCATTGGAGTCAGCTATCGAGGCCAGCAACATCCTTTTCGGTAAGTCGACAAAGGAAGGACTGGAGAAACTCGATGAGGCTACATTCCTGGATGTCTTCGATGGTGTTCCCCATTATGACATCAACAAGGATGTACTCGGATTCCCCGCTGTAGAGGTGTTCACCCAGTCGGCTCCTATCTTTGCCAGCAAGGGCGAGATGCGCAAGATGGTGCAGGGCGGCGGTGTCTCACTGAACAAAGAGAAGTTGAATACCTTCGAGCGTCCTATCACAGAGGATGACCTGATCGACGGTAAGTATCTCTTGGTGCAGAAGGGAAAGAAGAACTACTTCCTGCTGACCGTGAAATAAGATTTTTCGCGAAATATTTGGTAGTGGACAAAAAAACCACTACCTTTGCAGCCGAATATACGATTGTCCTTTGGTGTAATGGTAGCACAACAGGTTTTGGTTCTGTTTGTAGTGGTTCGAATCCGCTAAGGACAAC
>CADBSW010000044.1 GCA_902797505.1 uncultured Prevotellaceae bacterium
ATCGGACACCGAGGAGGTCATCTGCTCGGGAGCCATATAACGCACCGTACCTGCAGGCTGTTTGAGGATGGCATGCGCATCGGTATCTGCCAGTCCGAAATCGATGATCTTCGCATTATGACCATTGTGCGTGACCATGATATTCGACGGTTTCAGGTCACGATGGGCAATCTGCTGAGAGTGTATATAAGATAAGGCCTCAGCAATCTCGGTAGCGACCTTCACCCGCTCCTGTTTATTAGGATTGGAAGCAATGAACTCCTTCAGCGTAACACCATCTATCCACTCGGTAATCAGGCAGGTCACCTTTCCCTGACCGAGCATCTGCACATCCTCCATACCGATGACCTGCATGACAGAAGGGTGCACCAACGTCATCAGGATCTCAAACTCCTTACGCAGCATCTGCTGATAGACAGCCTGCGTGCGATATTCGGGTTTGAGGTATTTCAACAGGAACCAACGACCGTAGCGCTTAGCTTTCATCAACCCACAATAACCGCGTGAGGGCAACTCCTGCAGTTCGGTGAACTCATGGTTGATGCCCTCATATTGGCTGGTCATGTAGCCAGAAGCCGAAAGATCGTTGTCGATCGTCATGGTATCAATGGATTACTTCATAGGAGATGCCACCCTTCTTGCCGCAGACATAACCCACAGGAAGATGGTCGCCTTGTACAAGGTTATCGAGATACATGGGCTCTCCTTCGATAATGGTGGAGCAAGAGAACGTATCATCGGGCTGCAGACGGGTTTTCTCAGAACTGATCACCCGGAAAGCCGAATGACCCATCGACTCTATGACGCACACCCGCAAGGGTTCCCAACGAAGGATGATACGGTCGCCCACAGAGAGTTCCTCGATAGGCAAACGCATACCGAGAATGGGCGCACTGGGTGGATCATCGTCGGTCAAGTCTTCGCAGAACGTTTCATAATCCGTATATCCGACGAATTGTGCCAAGACTGTAAGACTGGAATCGCGCGGCGTGCTCTCCACCGTGATGTATCCCCATATCCTCTTGAGAGTCGTAGGAGAGATCATCACGCCTAACTTATTGAAGATCTGGTCACGCAGGAAAACGAAGTCCCTGGGCGTGCGCATCCTCAGATTGAGTGCCTTCTCCACCGCCTCGCATAAGCTCCTTCTCTTATAATCCAGTTTCTCGGTCATAAATGTTATATATATTTTGCCACAAAGATAAAAAGAATAAATGACTATTGCAAACGTTTACATAAAATTTTCATGCAAATAGTCTATCGGTCAGGTATTTATTATTCAGGCATCAAGGGAACGGCTGGATTTAAACCATGCATATATACTGTTAATTATATTTAACAATACATACTCTTTCATTATTGTTATTTAGCATTTTTCACACTTATATCTTTTATAATAATTGATATTTTTGCAAGTAGATTATTCAACAAGTGATACCTTCATAAGCTATGGCAAAAGGTCTCGATAAAATAAAACGATACCTGAAAGGACAAGCGGGAACCAGATTGGCTATCATTATCTGTGCTGCTGTGCTTTTAGAACTGATCGGCATCATTCAGTATTACTCCATGCGCAACATCCAGCGCGAGGCTGTAGAGCGCCGTGTCAGAACGGAATTGGGATTCAAGTCGCTCATCATTGCCAATAATCTCGACAAGGCTGAGGCTACCCTGAAGGAACATCTGTGGGATATACAGACGCATCTGAAAGATCCTGATGCGATGTTCGATGTTACCGGCCGACTGATAGCCGCCAACAAACAGATCGTAGGAGGATGTATTGCCTTCGTGCCCAACTATTACCCACAGAAGGGAGTTCTTTTCGAACCTTATGCCAGTAAAGAAAATGGGATTATCACCGTGAAGCAGTTGGCTGCCGAGGATCATGACTACAACAAGCACCCGGCATTCATCAAGGCTGTGAACGAGAGAAAAGAACTGTGGAGTGATCCCTATGAATATGAGGGAGATACCCTTACCACCTTTACCTATCCCCTGATTGATGAGAATAACCGTGTGGTGGCAGCATGCGGACTGGACCTCGACCTTTCCTGGCTCAGTGACACCCTCAATATCCGTCATTTCTTTCCTTCCTCCTTCGGCATGATGTTTACCCAAGAAGGAAAGATCGTGGTAAGACCGCCGGAAGGCAAAGCCACGGAGAAAGACCTGAAGGGTCTCGCCGGTCTTGTCCTTGACAGTCTGGCTGCCAGGAAGACACTGCCGACCGAAAGAAGCAGAAGCGTCAATTTCACCAATTACTGCAACGGTCGTAATGGGTGTATTTATTTCACTACGTTAAGAAAAGAACCTCACTGGATCGTTGCCACCGTGAACTATTACGATGAGATCTACGAGCCGGTAAAACGTATGCGTCTTCTCAATACGTTGATGATGCTCACGGGATTGCTGATACTCTTCTTTATCATCAACCGCTTCGCAAGAAGTGAACGCAAACTGCAAGAGGCGGGCATCAAGCAGGCACGTATCGGCAGAGAACTGCAGATCGCCAACGGCATACAAGAGGCGATGCTGCCAAAGAACTTCCCACCTTTCCCTGAACGGCAAGACGTAGACGTATATGGTTCGCTGACACCTGCCAAGGAGGTGGGCGGCGACCTGTTCGACTTCTTCATCCGTGATGAGAAACTGTTCTTCTGCATCGGTGACGTGTCGGGAAAGGGTGTGCCATCCGCCATTGTCATGGCCATGGTGCAGAAACTATTCCGTATGGCGACGTCACATGAGACCAATCCTGCCTTCATCGTGGAAGAGATGAATGAGGAACTCAGTCGTGCCAACACCACGAATATGTTCATCACCTTCTTCCTCGGTATCCTCGACCTGCCTACCGGACGACTACGCTATTGCAATGCCGGTCATGACAACCCCATTATCGTACAAATTGGTGAAGAGCAGGGCACTAATCTGCTACCCGTCAAGGCCAATCTCCCCATCGGTGTCTTCGGCGACTTCAAGTATGAGAACGAGGAATATGAACTGCCCGAAAAGGCTTTCCTGTTCCTATATACCGACGGACTGACAGAAGCCAAGAACGCGCTACACGAACAGTTTAAGATGCAGCGGATAGAACAGGTATTAAACCATTCTAACGATAACCCGTCAATAACAGCAAAAGAGCTGCTCTCCATGATGACCGAAGAGGTGAATCGCTTCGTGGGTGATGCCGAGCAGAGTGACGATCTTACCATGATGGCCATCTGTTACAAACAGATAGCCGTCAACGACAGCATACAACAGTCGATCACCCTGAAGAACGATGTCAGACAGGTGACGCAATTGAATGACTTCGTCAAGCAATTCACCGTAGCCACAGGTGTCGACAAGAAGGTGATGCGACAGTTGCAACTGGCCATCGAGGAAGTGGTAGTCAACGTGATGAGTTATGCCTACCCACTGGAGACAGAAGGGGATATCCTCGTTGAGGCAGCCTTTAACGGACAACGTATCAAATTCACGATCAGTGATGAAGGTGCGGCATTCGACCCCACCATAGCAAAGAATGCAGATACCAGTCTGTCGGCTGAAGAGCGACCTATCGGAGGATTGGGCATCCTGTTGACACGCCGTCTTGTGGATACCATCAATTATGAGCGTATTAACGGACGGAATATCCTCACGCTGAAGAAGATGGTGTAGGGTATTAAGTGAAGAGTGAAGAATCTAAAAAGTGAAGAGTGAAGAGTGAAGAGTGAAGAATAAACAAGTTTAGAGTGTAGAGTGTAGAGTGTAAAGTGTAGAGTGTAGGGTTTAGGGTTTGTAGGTTTAAGGATAGCCCTTTAGGGCGACACAGCATAGGCGGGGATGTAAATCCCCGTGTTGGGCATTCGGGGACTGGCTCTACTCGTAGAGGGTGCCTGTCCCCGCAGAAATACTCGCAGATTAGAAATTAATAATATTTTATATAATGAAAACAACTATTCAAGAGATCGAAGGAAAAATCATAGCAACGTTGTCGGGTGAGCTCGACACCGCTGCCGCTATGGAAGTGGAAAAGAGTCTGCAACCGCTTTACGAGAGCGACGGCCGAGATATTATTATCGACTGCACCGAACTGGAGTATATCGCCTCCAGCGGACTGCGTATCATGCTGAGCATCCTCAAACAATCCAAAGCACATGGCAGCCGACTGGTTTTGAAGAATGTCAACGAGGATATCCAGGCTGTGTTCCGGATGACAGGCTTCAACAACATCTTTGAGTTCGAGTAAACGATTCGTCATAACAGTATCATAAAACCTTTCTGCACATGAGAACATTCCTCACGGCAACCATCCTCCTGCTGTCCGGAAATATCTGGGCACAACAAAGCACCGATACGCTCACCACAGCTCCACCCAAGGAGAATAAGTTCACCATCGATGTGAACATGCTTACCCGTGGAGAGATTCGTAATGGCGGACTGAACAACACTCAAGATGAACAGACCGCTGCTTTCGTCATCGAACGAACACTGCTCGGCATGCAATATGAGCGGGCGGGACTCACCACCCGAGTCACCGCACAGCATAGTGGCACGTGGGGAAGTAACGAATCCAGTAGTTTCAATCTCTATGAGGCATGGATGCAGTTGAAGTCGAAAAACGGTCTTTTCGCAAAGGCAGGACGGCAAGACCTCAGTTATGATGATCAGCGAATCTTCGGCGCCGACCACTGGGCTATGACGGCAGCATCACACGATGCGCTTGTACTGGGTTTTGAGAAGAAAGGACATAAGATCCACCTGATGGGTGCCTACAACCAGAATGTCAAGAACATGAACGGCGGCAACTACTTTACAGGCGGAATACAACCCTACAAATCCATGGAAGCCCTGTGGTATCACTACGACGTACCCAAGGTGCCACTCGGCATCTCCCTGTTGGGCATGAACATCGGCATGCAGAGTAATCTTGATTACTCCGATACCTGTACGTACAACCAGCAGTTGATAGGTACCTATCTGCGCTATCATCCGAAGAAGTTGTCTGCCGAACTGGCATTCTACTATCAGATGGGTAAAGAGGAGAACGGACTGCGTCTCGGTGCCTGGATGGCCAGCGCCAAACTGCAGTACATGCCGAATGAAAAGCTTACTGTCTATGGTGGCTATGACTATCTGAGTGGTGACAAGAACTTCAATGTGCCTCCCAAAGGGATGATCGGCATGATGCGTCATGACAAAGTACGGGGATTCAATTCAATCTTCGGTTCCCACCATAAGTTCTACGGAGCTATGGACTTCTTCTACCTCACCACCTATTATGCCAGTTTTACGCCCGGTTTGCAGAATTACTTCGTGGGATGTAAGTGGAAACCGATGCCCAAGCTTTCAGCAGATCTTGCTTATCACTATCTGGCAGTAGCTGCTGATATTGAAGATACGAAGAAAGGACTGGGCCATGAGATAGAGGCATCGGTGAGATACCAGTTGATGAAGGATGTACGATTGAGCGCCGGCTATTCCTTCATGCGAGGAACAGACACGATGGTGGCCCTCAAGCGTTCCAGTGAAGACCGAGTATTGCGATGGGGATGGGTGATGATCTCCGTATCTCCCAAGGTTTTCACCACCATGTGGTAATGTTTAGAGTGAAGAGTGAAGAATAAACAAGGTTTAGGGTTTAGAGTGTAGAGTGTAGAGTTTAGGGTGTAAGGTTGAAGGTTTAAAGTTTAAAGTTAAAAGTTTAAGGATAGCCCTTTAGGGCGACACAGCATAGGCGGGGATGTAAATCCCCGTATACAGTGAAGGTTACAATCAGCCCCGTAGGGGCGACAGAACATAGGCGGGGGTGTTAACCCCCGTATAAGGTTTATGAAGAAAATATCATTTTTGCTTTTATTACTGTTCTGCAGCGTAACATCCTATGCGCAGTTCAAAGGACAGGTCATCAATGCCAAGGGGAAACCTGCCAAGAAAATAAGCATCAGACTGAAGAACAAATCGGTATCCACGGTTACCGATTCGAAAGGACTGTTCACCCTTCAGGGCATCACACCCGAAGACACCCTTGTCATCGCCGCCTCAAGGAAAGAGGACGCTATCATCCCCATCGGTAACATGAATGACATCACCGTTATCCTCCAGAAAGACAACTTCGTGGTGAAAAGCGGTAATGAAAGTTATGAGAAGGAGTACCTCTGGAAGAAAACCCGTATCGCCAATGACAATATCATCACCCGTGAGATGATAGAAGAGTCGACAGCCACCAACATCTACGACATCCTGAGATACAACATTCAGGGCGTGAAGGTGATCGACAACACCGATGGGTCGAAGATCATCATTCGCAACAGTCCTTTGGAGCCCCTCTTCGTTATCGACGGTCTCTATTTCGAATCGAGCGCAGAAGCCGATGCTCGTGTATCTGCATCCGACATCGAGCGCATAGAAATCCTCCGCGATGGTGAAGGTTACGGCTACCGTGGGGGCAACGGCGTCATCGTAATATCAACAAGAAAATAGGATTTAATCATTACCGGCGAGAGTCCGGAGTACTCGGACTCATAGGAACAATAGATAAAACTGATAGACCCAATACATAAAACTGGGAGTCCTAATACATAAAACTGGGAGTCCTGATACATAAAACTCACAGTTTTAAGTATCAGGACTCTTTCCGGTAATAATGATCATACGTCTCAGAATGCCAACACCTCGCTGCTGATTGTAGGATTATTACGCAGCCATGCGGAGAAGGCACAACTGCGATCATGCTTCAGCACACGGATGACGGCCCTTCCGTTAGCCATCTGTATCACCTTTGATCCGGTGGCAGTGCCTTGGTTTTGCAACAGCGCATCCGGTCGGGTACTACCAAACTCCACCACATCACGCGAGTCGAGACAGATCTTCCCCTGTGCATCCACCAACAGAGCCTGCAGGGCAGGTGCCCCGTCGGGCAGGGTTATCTTGCTGAGTTGTATCTTCGAGGGCTTTCCCCAAGTGCCTGTCTGTACCTGTTGGTGCATCTCATCGGTGAGCGTTACCTTCCCCTTATGGGCGATAGCCTTGATACTGTTGTCACCACTTCGCAAAGGAACATTCCAATGGAAGCCGGCAGCGGGATAGTCATCGGTGTTACGACGGCGCACGCCCTGTGACTGTCCGTTGACCACGAGTTCTACCTCATCACAATTAGAGTACACCAGAATCTCATACTGTCCGTCTTTCTGTTCAGGGCGCACCGGCCACGAATGTCCGTAGATATGCACCATCGGTTTGTCCGTCCAATACGATTGGAAGACATAGAAGCTCTCTTTCGGGGTATTGTCTCTTTGGACGACACCCTTTTGGTTGACGTAAGGAATAGGATTGGTGGGGCGCAAAGGCGTGGAGAAATCCTTGAAAGTCCAGAAGCAGGCACCTGTCAACCACGGCATCTTCTCCTGTTCTTTAAGATGCCAGTCAAAGAGTTTTACGATATACGACTCCGACCAGTCGCTGTTCTTATCACCGACAGATATCTCTTGGAAGTCACCGTCGGCATGCCTTCCCACATGACTGTCGCCTCCCCACTCCGCATGGATAAAGCGGGCAACCGACTCAAAGCCCTCGCGCTCCATCTTTGCATAGTCATGGAAGTTAGCCTTATACCACCCGGCCCAGATAGAGGGTGAATAGACATCCACGATATCCCTAGCAAAGTCGCACCTTCGGAGGGAGGTGAGACGTGAAGGATCCAACTGATGACTCAGATCGACCATCTCTTTGAGGAATGCCCTCACTACTTGTTGATCGAAATAAGGTTCTTTCTGCAGCCAGTCTACCTCATTACCCATGCCCCACAGCATCACCGATGGGTGGTTGTAATGCTGGAGAATCATCTGTCGCAGCATACGTTTTGACATCTCTTTCATCGACTGACTGGTGACATAGTTACGACACCAGGGCGACTCCTCCCATACCAAGATACCGAGAGAGTCGCACAGATGAAGGATCAGGTCACTCTGTTGGTAATGTCCCAGACGGATAAAGTTGACACCCATCTCCTTCATCTGCAGCATATCTTGTCGCATCTGCTCATCCGTCATCGCAGCCCCCACACCCGCATGATCCTCATGACGGTGTGTACCACGCAACAATAGTCGGCGACCATTAAGCATAAATGGTCCGTGCTCCACGAACTGGGTCTCCCGGAAACCGAAAGGAACCTCAAAGGTTTGTTGTACATCGGCAGCATGTAGTGTCAGCACGCAGGTGTACATCTGTGGGTTATCCACATCCCAGAGCAGGGGTTTGCCTTTCAGCGTGATTGCCGGAGAAACACCGTGATTGTCGGTTACAGACAAGTTCTCTGCACGAGCCACCACCTTTCCCATAGGATCTTTGATCACGTATGACCACGTGCCACCCTGCTGATGGAGCGGGTTATACAACTGCATCTCCACCGAGAGCGATCCTTTCTTCCTCTTATTGCTTAATGTGGGAGTGACATGGATTTGCTCCACGCCCACCTTCGGCAGATAAACCAGATTGACATGACGGTAGATACCCCCGTAGAGATTAAAGTCGGAAAGGTCGCTCGGTATCAGTTCTTCATCATGACGGTTGTCACAACGGACAGCCACAGGGACACCGCCCTTAAATCTCTCCGCAGCAACATGCTTCTTAAAACGGGCAACGGCCTCGGTGATATCCACCATCCACGCATCATAACCACCCACATGAGTAGCCACCAGTTCGTCGTATACATACACCTGCACCTTCTGGCCAGCGCCCTCAAACTCCAGGATCGTGCGCCCGTCATGGTAGGGGTTATCAATGGGTAATGTGATGCGATACCAACCTATACCTTTATAATAAGGCACATCCGGCGCCAAGGCATCATCACTGTTGTAACAATGAGGAAGACACACCTTCTGCCACGATGGCTTTGACGACATGTTAGCAGCCCTCTCCGACTCTATCACATCATCGATGCCAGAAAGATCCTGGCGCACAAACTCCCACCCCTCTGACAGGCGGGTCTTCTTCTCACCATAGATGGCCTTGGCAGAGAGGCAGAGGGTTACAAACAACAAACAATAAAAAGCTATGAAACGTCTCATGAACTATTTTCCTTTATTAAGTTTTACCTTTCTTGATAGAGCCTCCAGATAATAATAGTCTGCATAGTTGAGAGGTACATCCACCTCAGAGTTACCTGGACGAGAACCTACGGAATGCAATAAGAGGAATCCTTCGTTTGTCCCCACCTCCGCAGTAAAATGTTTAGAAAGGCCATTCACGATACCATTAGCATACGTCACATACTTTGAAGAAAGATGCTGTGGAACGTATTCACTCAACTCGTATAAGGCAGAAGCGATAAGGGCGGCAGCAGAGGCATCACGCTGGGTATTGGGAATCTCCGGGCATTTCATATCCCAATAGCAGACACTGTCTGCAGGTAGTTTCCACCCCATCACAAAATCAGCTATATTCCTGGCTTGTTGTAAGAAACGCGGATCTTTAGTGAAACGATAGCACATCGTATAGCCGTAAAGTCCCCAACCCTGGCCACGACTCCAGAAGGAATCATCAGAATAACCCTGATGGGTACATTTCATTCTTACATCACCTGTATTCGGATCATAATCAACGACATGAAACGAGGAATAATCATTACGGAAATGATTCTTCATCGTCGTATTGGCATGTGAGACAGCAATCTTCCAATAAATAGAATCACCTGTCAGTTGAGTAGCACGGAACAGCATCTCCAGATTCATCATATTATCTATGATCACCGGGAACTGCCATCGGTCTTGATGATGATCCCATGAGCGGATACAGCCCACGTTCTTATTGAAACGGGTAATCAAGCTCTTAGATCCCTTAATCAGGACATCCCGATAAGAGCGTTCGTTTGTTATCTCATAAGCCTTTCCGAAACTGTTGTTTAGGATAAATCCTAAATCATGTGTATTCGTGCGATACTTTGCAGGTTCGATAGGCCAAGTCTGGCTGACAGCCTCCTCTCTCCAAAAGTCATCATGCGTATATTGATACATCATCCACAATGAGCCTGGGAAGAAACCGGAGCACCAGTCGTTAGGGCCAACCAGACCAAGAGACCCATCTTTTTTCAGTGTACGGGGAATGTACCTTCGCTGGGCAATATTCTGAGGATCATTCTGCGCCTTCTTTACGCATTTCAGGGCATAACGCAGTTGTTCTCCGGCGGCAACAAAAGCATCATCTTCAGCCGTCGGTTCATAATACAAGAGATAAAAGAGGTCGCTGAGATCCTGACGACGGTGGTTTTGGAATAAAGTAAGATAATCCTGGCGTGACTCATCCAGATATCGATAAGTCTTATACAGATCCTTGCAGAACTCCTGTTGCTTGTAATCCCATTGTCCTATTTGTTTGTATGGCCATGAAGAGACATCCTTGCCTACATAAGGAACGAGAAAATCCATGGCCTTCATGAAACAGCGCCCATCATCAGATTTACTCTGTACCAAAGGAATACCAACTTTCTGCCCCATCATGAAAATGTCAATGAAGTGAGTAAGGTTATACTCTGAATACCCGAATGCCAAGGTGCGGCGCAACTCTTGAGGCTGTCGGCCATCCGGTTCTATCTGTGTAAAGAGTCTGCGTGAAGGAATCTCGTTCAGCACTTTTTGGGCAACCTCCATATTTCCCGAATAAAGCGCATAGGCAATCACCTGCGCATCATAAGCCACGGCATGGTTGTTGAGGTTGTTCCCCTCACCGATTCCCTGCTCACTGGTAAGATACCACTTTAAGAACTTCCCAAACCATTTCTTCAACTGTTTGGAATCCTTTGCCGTGAACGACTTAGAGCTTTCCAGCAAAGCCACACCATCAAGCATATCCACAAAAGAATAGCCATCGATAAGTCCACTCTTCCTGCCTTTTCCTCCATTCACGCCAGGGATCATCTGAGCATAATTGAGGTTCGGGTTCATATATGTATCCTTATTGAAGAACCATACCCTGATCAGCTCCGTAGCTTTCTGAGCATATTTTTCCTCACCACTGAGATACCACGCCAATGACAGGCGCGTGACACGATTGGCCATGCCACCCAACTTATTACGATCAAACTTATCCAGTTCTGGGTTAGACTCTCCATCCCGTGAGATATAGGGAAGTCCATCTGCCTTCGTAGGATCAGGCCAATAATAACGTGACAGACTCTCATAGTCGTGTTTTGTTCCACTGGCGGGAGTATGTTCTTTCATCATCACTGACAATGGCTCTGCCTTCATATCCTTTTCCACCTGATTGATCAACTGTTGATAGCAAAGTGCATAGAAAGGTCTGCCCAATTGTTCTTTTACATTCTTCAAGTGTTCATGATTCCACACTGATTGAGCCTGTGTCAATCCTGTCAGCGCAAGGAATAAGATTACAAATATCTTTCTCATCGCTATATTTATTATTTTAAATTTACAATTATCTTTTCATAAGGGAGGATGGTCTTGTTCACCAATACCTTCTTTTCTGTCGTCACCAGTACATGATAGCCTTTATTTTCCTTTTTTATCTCTATATCGAAGTCATGGCCGAATGCCATAATATGGCGTAAAGACATTTCTTTCCAATCCTTAGGAAGATGCGGAGCTAAAAGGAAAGAACGAAAGCCTAAAGGGCGGATTCCAAGCATTCCTTCGATAAAGATCCGGCAATAGAGTCCACTCTCTGCGGAGAGATGACGTTGGTTTCCTTCTGGCCATGCTTCAATAGCATATGGTACATGTTCACCCAGCAACCGATGTTGGGAGTATTTATGAAGATACTCTATACCCTTTTCCACTTCTCCTGCAGCAAAAGTGCCACGTAAAGCATACAGCAGTGAGCGATCCCAATACGTTTCACTACCCTCTTGGGTAAGCAAGCCCTCATCAGTCCACAAATAAGGTGAGAAGAGAGCTGAAATAGTTCCCTCTGCACGGTTATAGATACCTACAGTGAGCGGCATGCATATCCATGAGCGCAACAGGGTGTTCCCCTCATAATAACGATAGGTATGATAATTCTTCATCTCCGCCCCGAAATAGTCTTCTATAGCTCTCCTTAAAGAGTCTGCCTCGAGTTGGTATTTTCGGATTTGTGACTTCGGTTTCTGAAGTGCCTTACCCAAATATACTGCTGAATTAAGAGCATCATAATATAAACAAGAGGTGCAGAGATTAGCCTTTCCTGAAGGGAAACGGTTCTCCAGTTCATCAGAGTCGGAAGACACGACACCCTCTGGTATCTTCTGCCGACGGCAATATTCCAGACACCATTCGATAAGTGGCCACAGCTGCTGAGCCTCAGACTTATCCCCACGTGCCAGCGAATAACGAGCGGCTCCATAAGCTATCATTGCACCATCTCCACGATCTTTTGCCCCATGCCAGAAACCTACTCCTTCAGAAATAATTGAACTGGGTATAGCCCGATATTCATCATTCATATATCTGGCGAAATGACGATAGGCATTCAAGGCTGACTCATTACCGATGTCATAACCTAAATACGGAAAGAACGGGTTCATATATTCGGCCTGATCATTGGCCCAGATAGCAGCATAATAAGCCTCACCACCAGGGCCGTGCATCAGTCCTCCCTTTGTTCGATAAATACTCTCGGCACCTCTTATCTTTGCAAAAGCAAACATTGTATTCAGCACAGAGTCTGGAGTAGTGAGTACCAGATGGTCAGCCCACTGTCTTAACAATGCATCTCTTTCCATAAAAACACGTTCCGGCGTAAAGGTTGGTGGAACTGACGATTTTTTATGTGCGAAAAAAACCACATAAAGTTTAAGAGTCTGCCCTTTCTCCAACACTTTGATACCATGCGAGAGAGTCTTTGCTCCAATTACATAACTACCATATACACCATCTTCCTCAAGGGTTTCATAACGGATATCCAATTGTGGCAACCTCAAGCGAACATTTTGTTCCATATGATTAGTGAAGGCATATTCCTCCACATAATAAGTATTGTAAGGAGAAGGACATAAACGCCGGTGCAAGGTTATGGCTTTAGGTACGGTCTTTCTGCGGTAAACAGTAGAAAAAGAGCTCTTTACCTCCATGATACCGTTCAACTTTACCCATTCCACTTTCTCATTGATCAAGGTAAGATCATCAATGGTTACCATCCCCGGAATATTCACATCAAAACGTTGTTTGAGGTTATTCTGGGTCTTATTGGGCTTCATGCGTAACATCGGAAAGACCAGACTCCTGTTCAAGGTGAAAGCACCATTTTCATCAACACCATAGCGTAGCACTACAGACAACTGCTGTCCGCTCATCTCTATATGGTCTGAATGAGGTACACGTTCATCAATCATCCACAACAAAGAGCCGTCGGCCTGTATATGCCATCGGTCGGCAGCCTGAACGGATATCACCGTACACAACAACAATGAAAAAAGAACAGATCTCATAACCTTCACTTTTTTTCTATAACTATAACAGCACTCTCGTATTGATGAGAGAGTAATGTAGAAAGACCTTTCTCCATCAACTCCCGTCCGGAATAAACCCCATCATATCTTTTTACAGCATCATCCAACTTATTAACCTCACGTAAGGAATAGGTTGAAGAAGGGTCAAGACCACGTAAGCATAATGACCGGCTACTATCCTCTTTCATCTGATAAAGATACAAGACAGCCTTCTTCTTGTCAGGAGAGACATACGATAAAGCAGCCAAAGAATTCTCATATGGTGATGATAGCCGATAGAGAAGACCATGCATAACCAAAGGACGGATCTCCGATTTATATAGTTCAGTAGCTGTTTTCAACTGTTGTTTCTCTTCTTTGGAAGCCGTTGTTAGATTCAAGTCCACTCCAAAAGCCCCACTCAATGCCACATCAATGGCCAGTTTCAGGTGCCTTTTCCCCATTCGGGTAACATGTGAGGAGATCGTACTTGCCGGAAAGAAATAACTGAAACCCCACTGAATCTTGATCCTGTCCATCGGGTCTGTATTATCACTGGGCCAGAATGAATGAAAGTAAGGTAGTGAGCCATAATCTACCCTTCCCGATCCGCCAGCACAAATCATACCCATTACATTAGGATAATTATTAGAGAAATAATCCATCAACTTGTATAGGCGCCATGTATAATCCACCAGTAAATGAGAAGAATGCTTCAGATACGAAGAGCCCGGCTGGGTAACAAATCGGTTGCAATCCCATTTTACATAGGCTATGCCCTTGTTTTTCCCTAACACATCATCGAAGATCTTCTTTTCAAAAGAAAACACTTCCGGGCGGTTAATATCCAATATCTGCTGATGTCTGCCCAATATCGGTTCGCGTCCTTTTTGAGAAATGATCCAGTCAGGATGCGTTTGGTAGCAACTGCTCAATGGATTTACCATCTCCGGTTCGAGCCATATGCCAAAGTCAATCTTATTACTTTTTGCTTTTCGAACCAGATAACTAAGTCCGTGAGGTAACTTACTTCTGTCTTCCTGCCAGTCGCCAAGTCCGTGCCGGTCATCATTACGAGCATATTGTCCATTTCCAAACCACCCGTCATCGAGTAGAAAAAGCTCTGCACCAATAGTATGAGCTTCTTTGAATAAATCAGACAAACGATCTTCATCAAAATCGCAATGGGTAGCCTCCCAGTTATTGACTAATACAGGACGATCTTTTTGTGAATCGCGGATACCATATTGGTAAGCCCATTGATGGAACTGCCGACTCAGTTTCCCGGTTCCTTCCCCACTATAACACCAAAGCACAGAAGGTGTACGGAAGGTAGAATCAGGAGAAAGGTAGTAATGAGATCCTGCAGGATTAATACCTACAATAGCCCGTAACTGACGCGACCAATTCAAATCAAAAGTCATTTGATAGCTGCCTGACCAACGCAAAGAAGCACCAAAGACCTCGCCTTTCTCCTCGTCTGCCGGACATTCCAAAGAGAGTATGGCAGAAGGTATCCCATAGTAATGAGCTCGCACACCAAGATTGGAATTGAGAGTCTTCATACCTGTAGAAAGGAGTTCCTCTTCCATAGTTGCCTCATGCTTATAGCGACCATTAAATTGTGTGAGCCAATATTTCTTTGCTTTCAGCAATGGTGATGCTGAGGCATATTTATAAAGGATCACTTCACCAGGTTCTTGATGGCGGATCTCTGTCCACATCTCCATCATATTATAATAATCGTAACACAACAGATGTACATCCACAAAAAAAGGGTATTGTTCATCCTGCAAAGAAATAACAGTCTCGCTGACACCATTTTCTTTCTGAATAACAGAATGATTCTTATAGCACAAATCCGTTGAAGTATTGTCATCGGCATGGGTTACCTGTAATGAAGGCTCCGCAATATACCCATTGCCATAGCATGGGAACCATTCGGTCTCTCTGGCTGGCATCTTTTCAGGAACAGAGATCTTTCTGCTTTTGTTACCAAAGCCCAACTGATAGAGTCTCCCATCAGAACCTTTCCATAAAGAAAGAGCTAACTCCCCAGCTTCAATGTTAATAATCCGGGAATCCTGTGCATAAAGATGCCCACTCAGAAATAATAAAAAGAATAATAGAAACTTTCTCATCTTTCTGTCATAAAATTCCATGTTATTCGACCAATAGTATTGGGTTTCCCTTTTTCCGCTTTGCTGATATTGCCTATCAGTTTACCCTTCTTGTTACGGATAACCTTAACCTCACGCCAGCTATATTCTCCCTTTTCATAATTATAGGTTTCTCCATCATCATCATACAAGAATAAAGAACCCTCAGATTCACCATAATGCCGAAACTCTATATTCACCACCTCACCAGCTACTGGGGCATGCAGGCGAGGCTCCATCATTGGGATAATAGCCCCATCACGAACAAAAACAGGAATACGTTCCAATCCTGGTCTTACCTTAATCACTTCACTGTTTCCTGCATACTTACCTGTATAGAAATCATACCATTTCCCAGGAGGCAAAACCACTTCTCGCTCTGTTTCTCCCACAAATAAAGGAGCAACCAATAGCGCATCACCAGCCAAATATTCATCCTTGATCTCGTGAGTCATTCTCTCCAGGTAAGGATTATCATTCAAATCATTGGTATTCAAATTCTCAGTCACGATCCCAGACTGTCCGGAAATATCTTCCATGCACAATGCTCTGAACGGAGGAATTCCATCAAAATGATACTGAGCAAAAGTAGTGTACCAATAAGGCAGCATACGCATGCGTAGCATTGAGTATTCCTTGATAATAGGAGCTACCTCAGGATATGACCAAGGTTTTGTACCACTTGACCACGCATTAATCATCGCCATCGGTGAGAAAACAACGGTCTGGAAACGGCGCACCCATTCTTCGGCAGTCTTAGAATTTCGCACTTCTGGTGTCCACAACACACCGCAAAAACCTGAGTTAATCAATGCAGTGATAAAATCCTGATGACTGTAATAATCATTATATATCACATAGGGAAAGGAAGTGCCACCAGCATTCGACCCTCTGACAAGTCCATAAGTACGCTGGTTTCTTTGATGGAAAAGATCCGTTGTGATCCGCTGTACCCAAAGACCATAAGTCTGACGCATCTGTTCTGCTGACTTTCCCGATGGAAATGTTGCCACATCAGGCCACAAATAATGATCATAGCCATCTATCTCATCTATCTTATAGCCATCTACACCTATTGCGAGGTGTTCATTATCAAGCTTCTCACCCCAAATCGTTCTACCCTGTTCTGTAGCAAAATCCGGAACAATGCCACACCACACTGTATGGGAAGCAGACCACGGATAAAGCGATTGATAAATCTTTGAGTCAGGAGAGACGTATGGATTGGTCCAAAGATTCACACGCACATGTTTACTCTTTAGTGTATTTACAAATGCTTTGGGATCAGGATATCTACCATTATCCCATTCAAAGGTGCAGGGGTAGGCTTTACTCTGCCAGCCAGGCTCCAGTCCTACAAAATCCAAAGGGTACCCTTTTTCTTCGAATGCATCAACCTCTGCAATCACATCAGCAGCAGAGAATAGTCTTTGGGTACGCTGAGTAAAGCCCAATCCCCATCTTGGCGGCAATGGTCCGCCACCACACATGAGATTATAACGACGAACAACATCCTTCATCGTTGGACCGGCAAAAAGATAGATCTCTACTCCCTTAGAAGGCACCATTACAGACACAGCATCAGAATAGGGACGTGAACTCCAAGTCTTATCCGTATTCCTATCTTTTGCCACTGGTGCATCAGGACTATCCTTACGTGACCCAGAGCCGGCATAGACAGTCAGATATCGGGCAGAGTTGATCAGCACTCCATACCCTTCGCTTGACACATAGAAAGGAACCGGGGCATGGGTGCGACCATTATCCTTACCACCATAGTGATCGACATGCAGCTCAAAAATTTTTCCTCTTTGCTGCACACCCTTAAACTGCAGTCCGAAACCATAAAGTTTCTCCTCCCGTTGAAGTGGTAACTGCAAATACACCTTACCATCCGTTAATGTCGAGAGAATTTTATCAGCCTGTGAAGGAATGTTTACCTTAGGCAATTTGAGCAGACCCTCACGATTCGTCTTACAATTGGCAACACCCAACAAAGTATAATCATCAGGAGTGCCGCATTGGGTCTTCCAAATACCAGGTGCCACCTCTTGCCATGTGAGCTGGGCTTGGGTATTCAAGACATACAACAGAAAAAATAATATCGTGATCTTTCTCATTTTTTATAATTTGTCATCGTCTAATAAACATTAATATCTCCATCTTCGCAAAGAATCATTGGCCGCTGATCAGGATTTTTCAGATCAAACGAAACATTCCTTAGTGTAAGACCTTTTACATGCCGGGCCCAGACGCCATAGGCTGGTATCTTCGGGCCAAAGGTCTTCACCTCAGGATATTGATCAACGGCTTCTGGCACAACACTTTTTGCATCCTCATCCGTACCTGTTCCCAACAATCGGATATGAATATTTTCTAATGTAAGCCCCGTGATATAATGCCCAGGAATACCAGTAATAAGAATACCTGAAGGAGGTGTGAGCTGTGCTTCATCTGCTGCCACCGCACTAACATTTTTGATGGTGACATTCTCAAAACATCCTATTGGCTGCTGCTTATCTACATTCTTTCGGAAGACACTCAGTCGTGCTCCCAAACGAAAGAGCATCGGAGTACGCACCTCGTTCATTATCACATCCGATATCACAACATCACGCAGACTGGCTCCATCTACAGAAAACAACTTTATTCCTCCATTGCGTGTATCGTAGATATAACAGTTATGAACTCGTATATGCTCAAAGGGAGCCATTGACTCCGTTCCAAATTTGATGCCAGCCTGATTAGATTTTAAAGTCATATCTCTCACTTCAATATCCCGACAGGGGGCCTTGCTGCTGGTAGTCTTAAAACAAAGGGCATCATCTCCACTGATAATGTCACAATGCGATATCTTGACGCGTTGGCAGCCGTCAATGTCTATACCATCATTATGAGCCACGCCCTTACTGCGAATCATCACACTATCGATAGTCAGGTCACTGCACTGGCAATAATGACTTGTCCAGGATGCGGAATTCCTCAAAGTAATTCCTTTTACCCTCACCTGTTGACATCTTACAAAACGCAAGAGAAAAGGCCGCAATCCCCACCGTTTACTCTCTGGTCTCTTGTCTGTTGCAATATGTACCTCTTTCAACTCCTTTCCTCTTCCATCTATACATCCCTCACCTGTCAATGAAATATCTTTGGCATCGACAGCTACGAGCAGAGCCCTACCGACATCTATCCCCAGTCCATCAGTGAAAGGATCAAGGTTACGATAAACCTTATAGTCGGTTGAGCCGATAATATGTGCTCCTTTTTCCAAATGCAAATTCACATGGTCTTTCAACTGAATAGTTGCTGACAGGTAGGTTCCCTCTGGAACCAATACCGTGCCCCCGCCATCTTTATAACACTGATCAATTGCTTTTTGTATGGCATTGGAATCCAAAACTTTTCCATTGCCCTTTGCACCAAAGTCAATAACGTTATAGACTTGCTGCGCCATGGCAATGGCCGACAACTGAAGAAAAACACTTATAAAAAATAACCTTGACCTCATCATATTGTTCATTTTTGGAGAATCCATCGACGTTTATTCTTATCAGGGAATTGTAACCTGATCAACTGCTCATTCTTCACATCATCCAGAACGACTCCGTATCGATGATCCTTTTTCTCATATTGTAATGTACAATCCTCCATCATCAGACCATCTACATGACGGAACCAATACCCATAAGCAGGAAGCGTCTTAAAGTCACCGACATTGTATCTCCCCACACCCAACTCTGGCGGGTTGGAAGAAGCCTCTTTCTTGGGATGACCGCCTTTGACCGTCATGTTTATGTCTTTGAAAGAAATATTTGAGACATATCTGATGTGGCAGGAGTCAGGCAATACAAACGGTAATCCCCCCTCTATTTGTTTCTCATCCGGCAATTTATATCCTGCGATAATAGCCGATGCCTCTCGCTGAGTACCATCATAAGGTTTCCAACGCTCTGATCTGAACGAACTGCCACCATAAACCTCAGAGATATCCACGCCTGAGATAGAGACATTATCCACTTTGCCAATAGGGATATTCGTGATAAGTAATTCTTTACGAAGTTGCCCGTTTTCCTTAAAAGTGAACGTCTCAGCTTGCGCTCCCAATACACGTCCCCGATTAGATATTGAAATGAAGAAAGGAGTACGTGTACGTTTCATTACTGAACGGTGATGCAGTCGGCCTGTCTCACCACTGTTCAGGAAGACATTGCTCACTGTCCCTCCGTCATTAGAAGAGATAGAGAACCCAGCTTTATTGGCACCCAATACATAGATATTATCAACAAAAACATCAGAGATATCATCCGCCGTCTCAGATCCTATCTGGAATAAGTTACAGTTTGTATCACCGATAATATTTCTTACTGAGTAACCTTTTCCTTTACGGGTAAAGCCTAAAGAGCAGTCTGAACCCAATTTAACGATATCATCAGATCCCACTCTGGAGTAGATATTTTCCACCTGTACCCTGTTGCACGACATAAAATCATAGATATCCCTCACATTCTTTTGGTTCTCTTTTCCGAAGTAAGTATCATGCATATACAGATGATCACACCCTGTTGCTAACACTACGAAATGTCCTCCTTGATCTATACGCAGCATATTTGAGACATCATGATCTATACTGTCACCAATCAGATAATAAGGCTCGTCAGCCTGCTCATCATACCAGAGGTCATCCTTCCCGGTATAGCCACCTATCTCTATGTTTTTGCACAGCTTAAAACTGAACATCTTGTCACATCGCTTCTGTGGCTCATTATTCATCACTTTATCACCGGTAACGACATATCCATTACCCGTTATCCTTCCATTACCTATGATCTTCACATTCTCTATCCGTTCACCCACAAACATCGCATTTTGGAAGAAGGTATGTCCCACATCTTGTTTCGTGAGGTAGTTATCCGCCTCACGATATGGCTTAGGATCCGTAGGTGAAAGGCCACTACGGTAATCCTTGTCACTAAACCAGGTCTGTTCAGGAGGGTTTGCTCCAGGTATTGCCTGCAAGACAGCATCATGAGACAATTGCAGCCACACATTATCTTGTAAGACTAATGTTCTGATGGAATAGGTTCCTTTCGGGAAGAAAAGGACTCCACCACCATATTCTGACATCTCTAATACCAGCATATTCAATCGGTCGGTATCATCTGAGTGTCCGTCACCGATCACCCCATGTTCTTTTACATTTACTGTTCCTGCGTGATACCAAGTCACATTCGATCGGCCTTGATAAGGACCTTCCTTCACATCTAAACAAAAAGCATACAATTGTCCGGGAACTAATTGATTGACGTACATCTCGTTCAGATACTCTTCCTTCTCGAGATTTCTTAACACCGTCCATGTCTTTGCACTATCTGTTGATATCAGCAACTCCGTATAGGGCTTATCAGGTAATGGCGTCCATGTGAATTCTGCCGTAACAGGCTGGTATTGTTCTGTGAATATATGTCTTTGATCAGGAAGTCTCTTGAAATCAGCTATCCTTCTGACACCTTCTATCCGGGCCTTCGTCTTTTCACTCTCCATGGCCACGGGATCTGTCGTGGTGTACCAGGATTCTATGGTATAGTCTTTTTCATCCAGACAGACACCTTTGATCGTCAATTGCACATCATATCTGTTAAACGGACGAAGATCAACACCACTAAGATGAAGAATGACTCCCTGCTCACCCTCAACGCTTATCGAATACTCTGCCACTCGCTGACAAGAGTATTGGTCACCATGACGGCCTATAGACTGCAAAGGTAAGTGACGTAATAGCACTTCTCCCCTTCCAATTATATTGATAACAGTATTATCGGGAGTAATATCAATACCCTTTGGTATCCGAAAATAGATATCAGCGGCAGGAGTTCGTTGACCAGCCGTAAAAGAAACAGAGATATCTTGTGACAGATGGGCGGTATATTGTTTCCTGTCTGTTCGTAATATGCCAGGAACAGCCTTTTTCTCCACTTTTCGATAACGAGGCATGGAGATTCCAGCCTCTTTTATCTGTTGTTGCAGCAACTCTTCACTGATTAGTGTCGATACCGATCCCTGATCCGCTGGAGTGTCAACCGTAAATGCCTGTGTCAGCCCATCGTATAAGACAAGCGTATCTCCTCTTACAGACCACTGTTTCTGTATCTGGGCTTTCAATGGATTTCCAGATAAGAAAGAATAAATTATCAACAGAAATAAACTTGTCTTGCGAATGTCCATATAAAAACGTATTATCGATTAACAAATGTCAAATCCAATCCTTTACGACTAAGCAGCTGTACCTGATAGAGAGAGCGTATTTCCATGTTCGTCTCGTTATGTCCTTCCCATTCACCGTCAGGACGCCCCTCAAAAGCACCTCTAACCTTCTTGCCTTTCGTGCCAATACTGTAGTTCTTTCCGGTTGTCCATGGACTCTGAACAGCGCATGTCCCTACATAGCAATTCCACAATACCTGTGTCACACCAGCCCAACCATGTCCGGATCCCATCTTACCACGATCTTGAACATTGAGTTGTCCATCAGTCACGATATTATCGTATAATGTGCCGCATGTCCAACGATGATGAGGACCAATATCCGAATAAGTCTGTGTGGCCCTGCAGTTATAGAACACATTAGGCCCCATGACTCGGGAACCCGTCACAAAATCATGCCTGCCTTCCGTGGCAATACAGTTCATAAAGAGGTTTTGCTGACCATTATTATAGAAAGAATAACGGAATCCGCCTGTTATGATCGACTTAGCTTCCAGACACCTGCAATTCTGTACGGTTACATTCTTACTGTTACGTTCACAAAAAACAGCCGTGTTAGCCAAATGACGTACTGTGACATTATCCACCCAACAATCCTCCGCCTTATCTATCAGCACACCGGTCCAAGCATGTTCCGGATCATCATAAGCGTTATACTCCGACTCTATACATAAGTCGGAGACACCCACCTCGCTGATTCTTCCATCGAATGAATAACCATATACCTCGCCACCACCATATTGGCGCTCCATCTGCATGACGATCGGATTATCCAGATAAATGGTATTCCCCTCTATCTTCTCAATCTTTCGTTCAAAGGCTAAGTTATATTCCTTGGCCGTCCACTGACGGGTGCCTTGCCGCTCCACGATCTGATCCATCTTGATATCATGAATCCAGTTCTGTGTTCCAGGGCGATAGACCATCACCTTATCTCCGACCTTGAATGGCTTAGAAGAAGAAACATTCAACCGGAAGGTACCAACGGGCACGAAATCATCTGTAATAGCCACACGGGAGCCACTTTTCTCTTGAGGTAGTCCCTGGCCCAACACATGGATGATGGGATATCGTTTACGAGCTGTTCCGAGAAGCACAGTCTCTGAGGCATTACTACCTTCACCCTTTATGACGATACCGCTTGCACGGACAAAGAGGGTTCCTGCCACTTTATATACTCCACGTTTCAAAAGAAGCGTACCCCGATGGCCATTCTCATCCAATGGCAACTGGGCAATCTCGTCAATAGCCTGCTGGATATGAGCGGTGTTATCGCCAGGAATAGGAGAAATGGATTTAGTGATTGTATAGTCGGGTATTGACTTATCTCCATGATGATATCCCACCCTACTGAAATCCGGCAAGATATTCCCTTGCTCATCAGGAGTATATACAAGTTTTCCCTCATCTGAGATCGTGACAAAAGAAGACCGGAATTTTGGTGGCATCTTTGTCTGTCCACATACAGATAATGCACTCCCTAAAATGACTGCAGATAAAAAAAACTTTTTCAACATACCTATTGCTTTTTAATATTGTTCTTTTCCATAATCACACCTGCCCATAACATACCAATAACCGTCTCCTTGGCATTTTTCATTTTCGGTATTGTCACATATGAGATAAAATCTGTCTTGATGCCCACGCCATCGCAGCCGCCAAGCACATCAAGCAGACCATTCTTATTTACCTGAATAAAGTCCCTCAGGCATTCATAGCCTCTTTGAGCGACCTTAGCATAATCTTTTCTCCGGAGAAGATTCAAGTCGATACCCCGCTGAATACTATAGATGAACATTGCCGTTCCTGAAGGATCAATGTAGTTCATCGCATTCGATCCCTTGTCCACCACCATATACCACCCTCCGGTATTGGTATCCTGGTATTGACGGATACCTTGTGCCATTCGCTGGTAAATGGAATATATCTGTTGGTATGCAGGGTGAACGGGTGTCAAGACATGCAACAGTTCTGGTAACAGCAATGCATACCAGCCCATTCCTTCACTCCACACCTCAGGTGACAATCCCGTTTGTAGGTCAGCCCACTTTGCTTTCTCGGGTTGTGTCGTCCAAGCATGAAGTAACAAACCGTCTTCTCTTTGCAAGTGTTTGGCAGCTGCTATCACATTCCTACATGCTATCTCAAGGCATTGATCCTTATTACCTACATACTGCGCGCACCTCGTAAGGAACATCTGCATCATAAACACCCCGTCAATCCACATGTTAGGTGATTTATTCCCATGCCAAAACTGTCCATCGGAAGAGGGGTAATCATCAACAGCCTTGAGAATCTGCAAAGCAGCTTTCTTATATTTCTGCTGGCCGGTATAATAATACAGGGAGCAGAAAGCAGAACCCGTCATGAAATTATCCAGATTAGTCAGCGCATCACCTTTGTAATTCCCCTCTTCATCCACAAAATGATCGATATAGCTGACAACATAATTCAGATATCTCTTATCGCCAGTCAGGTCATACAACCTCAAAAGGACCTCGAAGGCATATCCATGCACATAAGTATAGTCTTTCCAATAGGCATACCGGTAATCCGGATATCTCTTCATTAAGGATTCCGCCAAGGGGACAGCCCAGTTGCCAGGCACCTCCTTATAAGTCAGTATTGCCTGAGGATCACCTTGAGAAGTCATTCTCCTTGTCTTGGTTACCAACTGTTGGGTAACCTTTCTCGTAACGAAATGCTCATCGGTTGTCTCACCAGTAAGCGTTACGTTTTCCTGCGCCCAGCCCATTATCTGGGCACACAGCAGCAAGGGAAGCAATATTTGTTTCTTCATTTGTACAGCCATATTAAAGGGTTACGGATTGGAAGATTTCTGATAACCTCTTCATGTGTTGGGAAGTGATTAAAGGGAGCCCATGCTTCCCAGTATCGCTGATCACCAAATTGTCTCCAGGCGAAAAGGATGGCTGGCTGAGCCACAGGCCACTCTTCCCAATACATCACATCATGAGGGTAATGCCAACTGTTCTTGTCCTTGATATACCGACAAATAAAATCAACGGCCTTGCGCATTGTTTTCCCGTCGGAAGTCTTATACCGCCATAGGGATTCCCCGGGTGTAGAGAGGATCTCACATAAGGCGGCCATCGCATCCAGATTAAACAGAGAATAGGAGTATGGCTTTGTACGTGCCAATTCCTGTGGGAAGCTACCATCGGAAGCCATCTGTTTCGGCATGAAAATCTGTTTGAAACGATCTCTACACAGTTGCATCACCTCTTGATTACCAATAAGCTTAGCAAAGATCGCCGCCTGTACGGCCCAGCATGTGCCATGGTTGTTCGTGGCATTCATCTCACTGACACCGTAGGGATGTGTCGTCATCCACTGCAGATAATCAGTAAACCATTTCCGCACGCCCTCAAAACAAGTTTTGGGGAGTGCACCTTTCTGATGCAGCAGCCACACCGATTGGGCCACCTCTATCAGTTGCAAGGTGTCGATAATACCGATACCTCTTCCCGTTACCACTCCCTTGATGGCTTGTCCGTAAAGGAGATGAGGATTCATCAGTGTCTGAGGGTTAATAAACCATGCTTTCAGGTGGCTGACGATTGCATCGATGTATCGCTGGTCATTCGTCAGGAGATAGGCAGAAGTAAGATTACCGACGATCTGACTGAGACGAACCATCGCGTGACGATGCGCAGTGAAGTTATCAGGATTTGTCTGTCCGTCGCGCCGGATATAAGGTCCTTCAGGATTCTTGGGATCAGGCCACCAATAGTCTCCCTCTGAATAGAAGTCATGGATGCCACCGGCACTTCGGATGGCTTTTGTAGCTGTCACTGTGACAGGCTCTTCCGTGAGATTCTTCTCAGCCTGCTGAAGGATTTCTCCACTCAGCAGTCTGGCAACGCGCATATCCACGTGAGATGCACCTGCAGGAATTACTACGGCAAGTAAAATCGCTATTATGACTATTATTCCTTTTGGATTATTCATGCTACAAAGTAAATTATTATACAAATATTCAGATTACACGATCTTTTCGTTTTTTAAAACTTTTGTTCCAAAGTTATTTCATCAACTTTTATTATCAAGGAGGAGACACCATCACTATCGGTTAATCACAAAGTTCCGAATCTGACAGGCTGTGCCCTTTGACTGCTCATGATGCTGTGATGTCATCCTGACTACCAAATGATGCTTTCCTGGAGCCAATTCTGTCTCGAACATATACACCCAAGGAATATACAAGCCACGACTCCAGCGGGTAAACAGATTGAGCTTCTTATACGGTGATCCATCCACACTGTATTCAAGAATACCGGCAGAAGGACCAGCCACACAGCAGACACCTACCGCACGCCCTTCAAAATCTAATGTAAACCGGGAGCCGGCTGTTGTCGCCTCCAACATGGGGACATCAACAAAACCCTTTCGCTTCTTAGCCTCATCCTGGGGGTGCCAGGAAGGAACGATCTTCCAACCTTTTTTTAGATGTGCCTGTCCGATATTTACAAATTCGCCATTTGTATAACTGAATTCATCAAGCTGCTCAGCAGGGATCTGATGTGGCCGAACAACTTCATTGTCAGAGACTTCAGACCACATCTTCTCCATCAGTCGAATCATCGACGCGGCATAATAAGCATGTCCAAGAGGGGCTGGATGCACACCGCCGAACTCCTTCCAAGAAAACTGTCCGCCTATTATTCGTTCACTGATCTCCTGTGCCAGGTTCATGCTCGGGATAGCATAATGGTTAGCAACTCGCTCATGATTATACACCGCATCGGGTTGTTGCCCGCATAACGTACGCTCCGGAGAGTACTCATTAATAAAATGACTGATGATGATATCGGTCTCAGGATCAGTATTCAGGACATGTCGCACGACACCCTCCACACCTCTTATCTGCTCAATAGGAGAAAAGCCGTTCGTCTCATCATTTACTGCCGCTTCGAAAAAGAGTAAGTCTGTCTTTCCTTTTGACAATACGTCGTTTACCAGTCGGAAGGCGTGAGGGGTGGAGCCCATTGAAGGAATGCCCGCCTCAATAAAATGGAATTTCGTCAGGGGAAAACGCTTCGTGAAATAATCCATCAACAGATTATGCCATCCTTTCATCTCTGTGATAGAGCCCCCCAGGAAAGCGATACGCGCCTCACCTCCTCGCATGAACTTCAGATAAGAGTTTTTCAGGTTACCCCGAAGATGGAGGTACTTCTCCAGATCAGATGGGTGAGCAAGCGACTCTACCTCCACACTGGCAGCAAAGCCTCCATTTCCTAATACGGGGATGCTCACTTCACCGCCATCATACAGCATAGACTCCTCTTTAAATGAGTGGATATCCGAGCCGTCCATGATCCAGCGAACCACCTTTCCCCTACAGTTTTCAGGAAGGGTAAAACGGACCTCACGCTGCACATCCTTTCCATTGATACCTCCTATATACCACGTATCCCCTTTACGACGGGCAACAACAGCATAGTCGGATGGATAACCGGCCAGCAAGCAACTCTCATCCCACGCCGTGGGAACCTTCTTCAGATAGTTCTTCGGGCCTTCCGGTAAAGACTGATAAGCCTCAGCGCGGTCAGCAAAGCAATGGAAACCCGACTCGAAGACTACAGACAAAGCCAGTTGATGGGCAACACTGGTCTTGCGGAAAGCCTCAACACCCTGCCGGATCTTGTTAGAGAAGGTGACTGGCGTATAATCCATTGATCCTACCACATTCCTGGTAAAGACCACCGTAGCATTATGTTCGGCCATCCGGTCACAAACCGTCTGTCTTCCGAGAGACTCAGCACCCTTGATAGCCTCTGTCGTCATCAAGTTCGGCCAGGTCCTCTCCCATCCTCTCGGCAGGGTAGCACCATGGAAATCAACCATCAGATGATAAGTTGCCGCATCTTTGAGGATAGCGGGATACAAGGCGATAACACGCTGTTTATCCGTGTCGAAGAAATCCACCTTTACACCCTTCACTCCAAGTTCACTGATCCGCTTGAACTCTTTGGGACGCTCAACGTCGGAAGACATTACGCCATCATCACGCCCGGCACCTGAATGATACCACAGCCAGATGCCGACACCTTTCTGGTTGGCATATCTGACAACACCTTCCATTCCTTCACCATCCATCTGCGGCCATCCGGCATCTATCAGACTATAGTCCCAACCCATCTCATGACAGAAATCCACATATCTGAGTTGTTCCTCATACTTGCGCACTGTGCCTCCGCTATACCACCAGCTCCATGTTGCCTTACCCGGCTTAATCCAGTCGGCATCCTGTATCATAGTAGGAGGATTAAGATGTTCTACCAACTGTGAGGTGAAGATGGTGTTCAGATCGGTGCCTGTGATGATAACCCTCCACGGTGTCTTCCAGGGATGCTGGTGACGCGGCCTTGGATCATCCGGGATAATCGGTTCTTCCTGCTCAGGAAAACGTATTCTATAGGCTCCTTGCGAGCCACTGTTGTCGATATGTGTGGCAGGATAGGTGCCATCCAGGCAGGCCTCTGTCACCATTGTCCATCCGGCAGTCGTCTCAAAGAGCATCGGGAATGCCCACCCCTGCTCATAGGGGGAGACGGTTCCTACAGGAATACCATTCTGACTGAACTGCTCATAACTCGGTTTCTTCCGACTGTTCCAGTCGTATGGGTGGATCCAAGCCTTTCCTTGTGGCAGGGCAAATTCCGTTAACTCTTTCTGGATGATATGGGACTTTTTATCTGTTTCCGGGAAAGCGTAACGGAAGGCGACACCCGTATTATAAACCCTGACGATC
>CADBSW010000045.1 GCA_902797505.1 uncultured Prevotellaceae bacterium
ATATATTGCTACAAATATAATTAGTTTTAATTATACTTCCAAAAAATTGAGAAGAAAAGAATGTCTTAGTTTGTTTAAGCTCGATTTCGTAATGATCTGTTTTATCTTTTCACGAATCATTTAAGATCCGACTTCAAATGATTAAATAAAAAAATCGTATCGACCCTCACGGGCAGATACGATTGAAAAACAT
This sequence comes from uncultured Prevotellaceae bacterium, assembly GCA_902797505.1. GTDB lineage: Bacteria > Bacteroidota > Bacteroidia > Bacteroidales > Bacteroidaceae > Prevotella. The sequence continues at coordinate 194 of CADBSW010000045.1, forward strand.
CTAATTTGTAAAACAATACTATGAAAAACACGATATAGGATTTGAGAAAAGCATAAAACTTCTTTTTTTAATTTCTCTTTCGGGTACAAGGGTGCTTGCTCCAAGTGTTGTTTCCCCCGCCCCCTGCCCCCCCCCACGGCTGGGGGTGGGGTGTTCGATACGTAACGCATCATACGGGTCTCTCGGTCTTCTGTTTGTAAGTATGCCATACGTAATCCATTTATTGCGCAACAATACATCATTTGTCTCTTGGTCTTTCGGTCTCTCGGTCTTCTGTTTGTGTCGGGGACAGGAACCCATAGGCATGGGGCGGGGTGTCCGATTCGGGATTTTGGATATGACTTCTGAAGCATAGTATGAGCGATTTTCGTAAATACATTTATTTATTTTACTTTTTTTCTTTCTTTTATGTTTTATCTTAAAAATAATGATTACCTTTGCAGTCACGATAACAATAAGCAAATAATAACATAACAATATTTTCATAACTAATTATCAATTATGGCATATAATCGTCTGACAGCAATGGAGGCCGCATCATTGATCAAGCATGATGACAGCCTTGGTCTTAGTGGCTTTACTCCTGCAGGTACTGCAAAAGCTGTAACACGTGAGTTGGCAAAGATTGCTGCGGCTGAGCATGCAGCAGGTCGTCCCTTCCAAGTAAGTATTTTCACTGGTGCTTCTACCGGTCAGAGTACTGATGGTGTATTGTCTAATGAGCAGGCTATCAAGTATCGTGCTCCTTACACCACCAACCCCGACTATCGTAAGCACGTGAACCAGGGTGAGATTGCTTACAATGACATTCACCTCTCTCAGATGGCGCAGGAGTTGCGCTATGGTTTCTTGGGTGATGTGGATTGGGCTATCATCGAGGTGTGTGACATCGAGGAGGTAGGCGACAAGATCCGTTGTTATCTGACAGCTGCCGGTGGTATCTCTCCAACTGTTGTACGTCTGGCAAAGAAGGGTGTTATCTTGGAGCTGAACAGCTTCCACAATCCTAACGCCAAGTTTATCCACGACGTATATGAGCCATTGGATCCTCCTTACCGCAAGGCTATTCCTATCGAGCATGTGGGTGACCGTATCGGTAAGCCCTATATCGAGTTCCCAGCCAGCAAGCTGACAGGTGTTGTTGAGTGTAACATCCCTGATGAGGCTCGCGCCTTCAAAGATAGCGATCCTGTCACCGACCAGATCGGTTACAATGTGGCAGAGTTCCTCGTAGAGGACATGCATCGTGGTATCATCCCCTCTACCTTCTTGCCCTTGCAGAGTGGTGTAGGTTCTACCGCTAACGCTATCCTTGGTGCCCTTGGTCAGGATAAGCATGTGCCCGACTTCAATGTATATACAGAGGTGATTCAGGATTCTGTTGTTGAGATGTTGCTCAACGGCCGTGTAAAGGATGCTTCTGCTTGTTCACTGACTGTTTCTAACGACTGCCTGATGCAGATCTACGACAATATGGACTACTGCAAGAACCACCTGACACTGCGCCAGAGTGAGATCAGTAACAGTCCGGAGATCATCCGTCGATTAGGTGTCATCGCTATCAATACCGCTATAGAGGTTGACCTCTATGGTAACGCCAACTCTACTCACATCAGTGGTGTGAAGATGATGAACGGTATCGGTGGTTCTGGTGACTTCGAGCGTAACGCTTACCTGAGTATCTTCACCTGTCCGTCAACAGCCAAGGGTGGTCTGATTAGTTCTATCGTTCCATTCTGCAGTCACCTCGACCATACAGAGCATGACGTGAACATCATCGCTACTGAGCAGGGTATTGCCGACCTTCGTGGAAAGAGTCCTTATCAGCGTGCACAGGAGATCATCGAGAAGTGTGCTCACCCAGACTATAAGCAGCTGTTGTGGGATTACTTGAAGATTGCCAAGATGGGACAGACCCGTCACAACCTGCCAGCAGCCTTCGCTATGCACGACACCTTGGCACGCAAGGGTGACATGCGTCTGACCGATTACGCTGAGTACATAAAGTAGTTTAGGAGCCCCACCCAGCCTCCCCGAAGGGGAGGGGTTGGGGGTAGACTTTTAACCTTTATCCTTTGACTTTTGACCTTATAAAATAGATATTTATGGCATTAAACCAAAGAAGAATCAAGATACTGGAGCTGATCCGAGAGGATGGACATGCGAAGGTACAGCAGCTGAGTAAGATATTCGGCGTTACTGAAGTGACGATCCGTCAGGATTTGGAGATGCTCGACCAGCTTGGCTATATCCAGCGAGAGCATGGTGGTGCCTTCCTGAAGGATGTCGGATCGTTTGCCAAGACCGGCAAACTGTTTAACCAGACACGTATGGATGAGAAGCGCGAGATTGCCCGCAAGGCCGTTGCCTTCATCCACGAGAATGATATCATCATCCTCGACTCTGGTTCTACGACCACTGAGATCGCAAAACTCCTGCTCAACTACAAGAATCTTACGGTGATTACCAATGCCCTGAATATCGCATTGATACTGGGTGAGAACCCTGGTATCAACCTGGTAGTGACAGGTGGTGAGTTTAAGGCTCCTACATTGTCGCTCACCGGACAGATGTCGGCCGATATCATCAAGACCCTGCATGCCAATAAACTGTTTTTGGCTACGGCAGGTATATCTGCCGATCTGCAACTGACCTATCCTAGTCTGAGTGACCTGGTGGTGAAGCAGTCGATGATAGAGAGTTCTGATCAGGTGTTCCTGGTGGCCGACTCCTCAAAGATCGGTGTCAGTGCCTTTGCCAGCTTGGGTCCTGTCACACTGGCCAACTTCTTCATCACCGACAGTATGATTACCGAGGAACAGTTGGAGAAGATGAAGGAATCCGGTATCAATATCCTCTTAGAGTAATACAATTTTGTAATATAAGTGGAGGGCGTTCTGGTAAGAATGCCCTCCACTTATATTTGTATACCCTTCTTTCTACCCACAAAAGGAATAGCATTGCTTCAATGAATATCGCCAAAACGGATTATTTCAGAGTACCGCTTTGATCTATTAAATAGGTGGAAGATACCAAAAAAGGTGCACAACTAAATTGCGCACCTTTAATCTATGTTTATAGAGAAAATAATTATTTCTCTACCTTATTATATTCACCCTTGATCTTCTGAACCTTCAGGAGCAGATCCTGATAGTGCAACTGGTTGACAGATCCTCTCTGAGCGCTGTCGGCCTGCTGCTTCACATAGTTCTCTACCTTGTTAAGATGCTGCAGTACATACAAGAGAGCGTCTGATTGTCCGAGACTATTGCTCAGCGTAGCAGTAGTAGTGCGCTGTTGCGTATTGGAAGAAGCTGCTGGTCTTGGGTTGATGGCATCAGCAAGGCGGGCCACATAACTACGCTGCAGTTGACGACGGTAGTTGTTCAGTTTCTCATTGCTGTTGTTCAACGGCTTCCATACGGTAGCGAAGACATCATCGAGATACTCGTTCAGCGGGTATGTGTCCTGCTTGTAGATATTCGTTAGTGTGTAAGGAGATAACTCTTGTGACAAGGCGCTGTTCTGGCGACTGATAATATCCGACTCAGCATCGAAACCTGTCCTGACGCTGATCTCCTCTGGATAGAGCCACATTGGGGTGTCGAAGATGTTGCGGCTAATCCAGTCGATAGCTTCTTTTTGACGTGCCTTAGGTACGTAGCTGTAAGGAGTCTGTGTGGGCAGACTGTTCTCAAAGCGACCGGCGATATTACGGGTTACATGACCGACATAACGCTGGTACTGCTGGCGAACGGCTGCATGGAAGTCGTACAGATCTTTGTACTGACCATCTACTACAGGTGCATAGACATTGATCTTATCCATCACACGCTTCAGGTTCTTCATACCATAGTCGCTGGCCTTCATGCTGTTGTCGCTGAGGTCCTCGGTCTGGCTACGTGGGTCCATACCACGACCTTCACCACCGCTATACCACAAACGAGGATTATTCTTCAGTACCTGTGTCACCTCTTTACGCAGTTGTTCCTTCTCCTTGAATGGATCAGAGAACTCCGGGCGATACTGGTATCCCCACTTGATAGCCCACTTGTCGTAGTCGTTGATACGTGGGAAGAGTCCTTTCTCATTGATGCCGTCCTCTGGCTGTGCTACGTAGTTGAAGCGGGCGTAGTCCATGATAGAGGCGGTATGTCCGTTTTTCTCTACCCAAGCCTTGTCGCGCAGTTTCTCTACCGGTGTAGCGAAGCTGGCACCCATGTTGTGGCGCAATCCTAAGGTGTGACCCACCTCATGAGAAGAGACGAAGCGGATAAGTTGTCCCATGAGCTTATCGTCGATCTTACCATCTTTAAGACGCTTGTCTAATGGACCGCACTGGATGGTGTACCATTTCTTCAAGAGGTTCATCACGTTGTGGAACCAGCAGATATGACTCTCGATAATCTCACCGCTACGTGGGTCGATGATATGGGGGCCGTAGGCATTCTCTGTCTCTGAGGGCAGATAACGGAGGAAGCAATAGCGGGCATCATCCGGACTGATACTGCCGTCGGCAGGACATTCCTTCGCTACGATGGCATTCTTGAAACCGGCAGCCTCGAAAGCTGTATTCCAGTCATTGATACCCTGCATCAGGTAGGGCACCCATTTCTTCGGGGTGGCGGGATCGATATAATAAACAATCTGCTTCTTAGGCTCAACTAACTTACCAGCCTTGTATGCCTTGGGATCTTTCGGCTCTAAGCGATAGCGAGAGATAATAGCAGTGCGCTCAGAAGGAGCAGAGTCGGAGAACTTCGTGATGTTCTTCACGAAATAACCTACACGCTCATCCTGCAGACGGGGCTGCATGGGTGTCTCAGGCAGTAAGACGATACTGGTGTTGATGGTGAAAGTCATGAAGTTACCCTGAGTAGGTGCGGGAGCTGGAGCGGCACCCGGACGGGCTGATCTGGCACCTTCGGTATAGGTTCTCAAGGTGCTCACCTCTATATTAATAGGGAAGGTCTTGATGGTGTCGATGAAGGTACGGTCGGGCTGCAGACCACCAACGCCTTGTACGCCTCTCAGTCCGCAAACCATGTTATCCTGCATGAACAGGTTGGTAACATCGATGAGGCGTGCTCCGGTAACAGAGTCTTTGCCAATCACGTCAAACTTGGCGATAATCGGATTGTTGGTAGAACGATCAAGGACGGTGGCGATGTCATTACCGTCGGCAGCCACCTTACTCTTGGTATAGGCGCGCAGGAAGAGGGTCTTGTCGTCGTACTTCTCGAAATAGATGGCGTGATCTGAGATCTCCTCGCCAGGGAACTTGTCGAAGTTCTGTGGAACAGACACATAACGGCTGACTGCGAGGAACATACGGTCGAGCATATCATCGGAAATCTCGAAATACCATTTCTTTTCGATATGACGCACATTGAACACACCTTTCTCATAAGAGCCGCCTTTCTTCAGGAGGGTCTCGTACTCATTGGGTTTCTTAGCAGCAGGTCCTTTCCCATTCTGACCATCAGCCTGCGGATCTTTCTTTACCTCAGCAGAATCTTTAGGCATGTGAGGCCGTCTGGGTCTTTGGGGCTCCTGAAGGAGACTGGATTGTTTGGAAGACTTTGTTAACGACGTAGTCGCAAATAGATTTCCTTGCCAACAGAACATAGCCAGGAAAGCTAACGTAAGAAGTTTCTTCATATAAAAATACTATAATTTAGGTTATTACGTAATATATTATTAAGACGGTCGAAGTAAAAGAATGGTTTACAACGCGTGTGTCTTTTTTACATTTTTTACAGCTTTACCTTATATAATAACAACTATTGTCTGATGACCTTGTTCATCTTCAGGGCAATCACTTGAATATCACCAGTCGATTGCAGTTGATGTAGGGTGATGCGCCGTCCCCGTTGTGTTACCCGGATGGCTTTCTTGTCAGCTACCTGATAAGCGTTGACCATTTGATACCCTTTATCCGTTGGGGGTAGGGTGAGGGAAGTTCCCTTAAACCCGTCTAAGAGGTATACATAGATGACATCGTCTTTATAACAGAAGCCATACTGATTCTCTTTGGGTTGCCACGGACCGCCCTGTGTGGCGTAGATCGCTTCTTGGTTTTCTTTTACCCAATCACCGAATTGCGTGAGTCGCTGTTCCATCACTTTGGGGATATTGCCATGACGATCTGGACCCACATTGATATGAAGGATCATGTTGCGTATCAGACAGTCGGCGAAGATACGTTTGATACGTTGAACAGAGAGCACCTTCTCGGGATGCTCATCCTCGTGGGAGAAGCCCCAGAAAGAACTGATAGACATACATTTCTCTACCAATCCACTGCGTATCTCTCCTTTTACATCGTGTGCCCCTTCATCACAGGTATAGTCGCCTACCCATCCGCTGCGGGGATTCATCAGGATGTCGGGCTGCAGTTGTCGGCACATACCGATGAGTCCTAAAGGTCTTCCTGTGGATGTCTCTTTCACTTGAAAGAGGGGATTCACGGGCCATGGGTTATCGGTCGTGAGATATTTATACGACTCCCACACACGTGCTCCCTCACGGTCGGATGGTTTTTGTGCGATCCATCCGCCATCCCAGAAGAGAATGTCTATCTTTCCATAGTTGGTGAGCAGTTCTTTGGTCTGACAGTAGAGTTCCTCTTTCATCTGACGGGCATTCTCCTTATGCCATGCTGCCGTGGTATAACCAAAGGTGTTTTTCTTGCAGTCGGTGCCCGTCACATCATAATAACCGGGGAATCGCCAGTTGATAAGGGTTTTGTATAATCCTACACGCAGGCCATCCTCATGACAGGCATCCACAAACTCCCGTACGAAATCACGGTTATGTGTCTGTTTACTGGTGAATGCATTCATATAGTGACTCTCGAAGAGGGCATAGCCGTCATGGTGCATGGTAGTCAGGGTAGCGTAGCGGGCACCCATCTTCTTAGCCAAGGCAGTCCATTTACGTGCATCAAAAACCTTGGCATCGAAATACTCGTTGCCCGATTCTGGGTAAGCCAACTTACGATAGTCTTCAGGTAAGATGCCTTTATTCTGCTGATACCACTCACCTTGTGCCGGACCGGCGTAGAGTCCCCAGTGGATGAAGAGTCCGAGTTTCGCGTCACGCAACCACTGTATCTTGTCATCAGGTTGCATGGGAACACCGAAGTCGGTCACCACCTCTCGCTTCTTTAAAGGCACGAACCCTTTATATACCGGTGCTTTATAATCACCGATACGCTCCACGACGATCTCGTCGATCCATGCTCGGGAAGAACCGTTGAAGACCACTTCCAACCTACCGCCCTTTCTTTGTCCGGCATCCGTGCTGAACACCTGTTCTACCTTTGTCCATGCGGCTAAGGCAGAGGAGATACTGAACTCATGACCGTACAGTTCTGTACCCTGCAAGGTAACGTGTGTATCTCCAGCCGCTGTCTTGAGGTAGGCAGTCAACTTATAGGTTGTCTGTGCCTGTGGGTTCATACGGATGGTCACCATGGAGTGGGGATCCAGTTGAAGGGCCTTGCCCTTCTGTCCTCCTTCCACTACCATGGCGTTACCGGTAGAGATGCTCCATCCCTGGTTATGGTCATCGAAGTCGAGCACGAAGTGTTGGGCCTGTGCACATAACCCTGATAATACCGTTAGGAGTGTGCAGAATAGTTTTTTCATCTTTTTAGTGGATTGCTATAGATGGTGTCCATTGTCCCTTGGGGGAGATCTCTTGTTGCAGCACCTTACCGTCTTTCCATTCTGCGGTAACGATGGTCTTGTTGGGTGCGTGCAACTTAAACTTCACATTCCAATGCTTGGGCCATGCGGGGAAGAGATAGAGGGTGTTGTCTACATCCTGCATCAACATCTCTTGTAGGGCGATATTACCCACACCACCCCAGTTGTGATCGGGTCCCCAGTCGCCTGTACCCCAGAATGTGGGGAAGCGGGTGGTTTTAGAGTTACAGAGTTTCATCATGACGTACTTCTCTGCCTCTTCTGTCATTCCTAAGTCAGCGGTATAGATCGCGTCGGGATGCCAGGTAGTGGTGGGTGAAGCATGTTGTGACTGCTTGTCTGCTCCGTAGCGGAAGGTGTTGCGGGCTATTTCCAGTTGTGGACGCCCCACACCGAACATACGATAGGGGAATACGGGATAGAGCTGAGGTATCTCGTTGTTGATGGCACCACCTACCCATGACTTTGCCGGAGAGATTGTCTGGTGCCCGTTCTTCTCTCTGTACGACAGTTCGGGTATTCTTTTCAGCACCTCTTTCCAGTAAGCCTGCTGTGCCTGACTGCCTAACTTCAGTTTCAGCAGTTGCTCCAATACCGTCTGCATACCGGCGATGGTGTTCACGGCATTCACCGTATATTTGTAGGTCTCCAGACAAGAACCGGGATAGATGATCAGTTTGCCGTTATCATCAAGTGGTTTTCCGTTCAGGCGCATCGACCAGTATTGGAAGTGATTATCATGGAAGCGGATGCTGGAGTCGATGAATGGCAGGTATGGCAGGATGTCACCGCCACCATATTCATAATAGTCGAGCATCATCTTAGAGAACTCCAACTCTCCGTCATAGTGGTCGCCCACCCATTGGTTGGTGATCCATCCGAAGTCAACCACCTGAACGGTATCGCCCTTTTGGTTGATGAGGTTACGGGTGCTGGCAGCTATGCTACGTGGCTGTATAGGCAGGGAGGTCTCTCCCCACAGACGTTGGTAGGTATGTCCTGCGGGTAGTCCGTTGTTATTCAACTGCTCTGTGAATGAAGCCCCGTCATGTCCCCAGTAAACGTGTGTCCTGAGTTCGGCGTTTCCCAATGCTAATCGATAGAAATCAAACTGCGACTTCATCATGTCGAAGTCACCGGCCTTGATCATCGGCCAGTACACCAGTCGTTGGTTTTGTGCGGTGAAGCTGCCGCCGCCCCACATACGGAAATCCGGACTGCAGTCTTTGTAGTTGGGCTTGAAATAGCCGGGATCATAGGTAAACAGACTGCCATTGAACTTTGTCGGCCACTCTCCGTATGCATTACATGCCAACTGATAGCGGAAGAGGTTGTAGTTACGGCCGATGATCCAGCCATCGGTGCCAGGACGTTCGCTGTCAATCAGGATATAACTACGATCCCAGAACTGTTGCCACCAGGCACAGTTCTTCTTCCAAAGGTCATTTTGTGAGGTGCTATTACGCTCGTAAGAGGCCAAAAGACTCTTCAGGCTCTCTGCCTTTCCGTCTTTGACTGTTCCTAAGATAATCTGTATATCCTGTGACTTAATCTTCTTCTTGCTTTTATAGTTCCACGAACGACAGTCGGTAAAAGCATACGAACCGTCTTTCGTACCTGTGTATTTCATGTTGTTCAGAAGGATCTTTCCACCGAAGACCAGTCCTTTGATGGGATCCCACAACTGATCGAGCACCGGTCCTAAGTGTTGGTGGATGGCCTCGCGCTCGGTGATCAGCTCATCGCTTCTGTTTGCATGATACCATATAAAAGAGGTGTTACCCGGTTCGAAGATATCCGGACGGGTATATACGGGAATCTTATCGGGAGTGGTATTGCTGTATCCGAAACACTGATGACGCTCCTTGGTGGTCAGCGAACGGTCGTCGGTACGCCATGACTCGAACGATACCGATGCCTGGTAACCTTTGCTGCTGTTGGTCTCAATATGTACCACGGGGCGGAACACCTCCACCCACAGGTGTACTTTCAGGTCATTACCCTCGATATAGATACTTCCGTCGTTGAGATTCAGTTTCTGCTGGAAGTGCGTGTCGAAGGGTTTCCCTTCGAAATGGATGCGTACACGACCTAACTTGAGCATGGTGTTGTTCTCGTCGAACGTACCGCTCTTACTGAGGTACAGCATCAGGTCGCCATTCTCTACCCACACGTTACATCCTACATCACCACCTCCCAGAGGCATGCTGCCCTTGGAGTTCTCACTCTGACTGTCCCACACAATATTGTAGGCCGACATGTCGATTGCCTTGGCGGATAACACAGAAAGACAAAGTATCAAACCCGTAAACAATATTTTCCGTATCATAATAGATTGTTTTAATAGCGTAATATGTGCCAAAGGTAATAAAATAATATGAAGACACAAAAACAATCGGAATTTATTTTACAGAAGCTATGGCTAATGGTAAAACAAAAAGGACACCCTGGGATAGAACCTGGGTGTCCATATGATAAATATATTCCTTGTTGGTAGGTTTTGTAGGTTTGTCTAAGTCACTCAGCTGTGTTAAACACACAGGGCAGTGTAAGCAACTGGTACATCAGTGTGCGTGCCATGCGCTGCTGTCCCTTATCATTGGGATGCAGCAAGTCTGTCTTACTGTCTTTGAAATATTGTCCATGCGCTGCTATCAATGGGAACAGTCCGCAAGAGGCATTCCAGTCGATCACAGGCACAGCCCATATATTGGCGGCTTCTTTCACAGCGTTGATATATTCATCGATATATAGTCCACATCGGTTGGTGTACGACTCATCGCATTGCCAGTTCTTATCGTTGGCATGGAAATCGCTGCGGTGGATAGGTGTGAGCAGCACGATCTGCTTGTCGGGGAACATCCGCTTGAGGGAGTCGAGGGCGATATTGATACGTCCCCGATACGTTTCGTTCGTCTTAGCGGGGGTGCGCTGACGGCGTGCTACCATCTGTTTGGCCTGTCCTCCGTGACCATATTCCACCATCGTTTCGCGCTCATCCCACCACTCTCCCAGTGGAATGCCACGATTATAGTCGTTCGTACCCATGAAGATCAGGATGGCATCGAAGTCATTGCCGTGTTCATCCTTCAGTTTATTGGCTTGACGGGGGATGTCATCCCACTGTCTGCCGCTCACACCATATACATAAGGTGTGATCTGTAGCCAGTCTTGCAGCCACGACCAGTATTTCTTTCTTGCTCCTTTGTTGTTGGGATCTGTGATGGAGTCGCCCAGGTAAGCTACCCGCTTGCCTTGCCACGGATGCTGAAAGAGGGCTTGAGAATGTGCCTGCATGCAAACGAACAGGCATACGATAACTGACAGAATGATTTTCTTGCTCATGGTTTATTGCAGTTTGTTTGTGCAAAGGTACTAAAATTCTGAGTAAACGAGAAGAAAAGAAACTTGTTTATTTTCTCGAGTGTGAAGAATTTATCCATTTAGCGAGTGAAAAGCCAAATTAATTTGAGTTTTTTCTAGCTTGAGTATCTTCGATGAAATCAATGATACGATTAAATGGACAAAAATACATGTTATAACGAGAATAAATGATGTATTTAACGAAATTTATCAGGTGCCGTATCTTCAGTCATTGTGAGTGGATTTTTTATTTGTTTCAATTGCATTTTTATTTGTTTCATCCTTTTCTCCCCTTGTTGCATCTATTAGTTTCTTTATATATCTTTGCCCGTGAAAATCCTCTAATTGTGTAACTTACCTTAATAGAAGCAGTATGATTAACCATTTGTATAATCCCGCGCAATCTATAGGGAAACTCATGCGAATTGTCTCGTGTGAGAACAGATGGTGTATGCGTTATCGGCTTCTGTTTATCATATTATATATATGTTGTGTGTCGGCTATTCAGGCTGGTAATATTAAGTTCCCGTATTCCATCTTGGGAGGAGAACTGAGTAATTCGGCTGCCACCAGCATAGAGGATATCCGTGAGGTGATGCCCCGCATGAAGGCGATAGGAATGAACACGGTGCTGGTACCTGTGTATTGGGAGTTGATGGAACCGCAGGAGACACAATATGATTTCTCGTTGGTTGACTGTACGGTGGATGAGGCCCGAAAGAATAATCTCAAGGTCATTTTCCTTTGGTTCGGAGCATGGAAGAACTCCATGTCGTGTTATGCGCCGGGGTGGTTTAAGCAAGATACGAAGCGTTTCCCACGTGCGATGACAAAGGCGGGGAAGACTCTGGAGATTGCCAGTTGTTTCTCAGATCATGTCCTTCAGGCAGACCTGCGTGCCTTTACCGAGCTCATGCGGCATATCGCGGAGAAGGATAGAGAGGGTGCGACCGTCATCATGATGCAGATAGAAAACGAGATTGGAATGCTGGAGGATGCCCGCGACCACTCTCCCCTGGCAGAGAAAGCCTATCAGACAGAGATCCCGAAGCAGTTACGTAAGGTGTTGAAGATCGGGAAAGCCGCCACATGGAAGGAAACGTATGGCGATGATCCCTACGGAGAAGAGAAGTTTATGGCTTGGTATTATGCCTGTTATGTAGAACAACTGGCACAGGCAGCCCGGAAGGTAATGCCCCAGATGCCACTCTATGTCAATGCCGCACTGAACAGTCGTGGAAGGAAACCAGGTGAATATCCGTCAGCAGGTCCTTTGGCCCACCTTATTGATATATGGCATTGCGGTGCTCCGAGCATCGATCTGTTGGCTCCCGATATCTACGATACCGGGTTCAAAGGTTGGGCGGCACAATATGCACTGTCCGACAATCCGTTGTTTATCCCTGAGTCGCGATGCTGTGAGAACAGTGGCGTACGTGCCATGTACAGTTTCGGTGAGCACCAAGCGTTGGGATTCTCTCCCTTTGCCATCGATCAGGCTGCTGCCAGAGAGACAGAGAGTATCACTAAGGCATACGCCCTGCTACGACAACTGGATCATGTGAGAGGGATAAAGAAATCCTGGGGCTTGCTTTTTGATCAGGAGGAAAAAGAGCGGGTGATCAACGATGACGGTGTTGTGATGACCTGCAGACATTACTTCACATTACCTTGGGATGCCCGGGCTACCGATGGAACGACATGGTTGGAAGGTGGAGCCATGCTACTGCAGTTAGGGAAATATGAGTACCTGTTGGCTGGCAGTGGGGTGGTGGTAGATTTCAAAACGCCTCAAGAGAAACGGCAGGAAGAAGAGAAACGATTAGGCGAGGATGGTTTTGCCCTCACATCGGATAATAGATCTTCCCTTGTAAAGGCGGCAGGATACCCTCGGTTAGGACTCCTCTCTGTAGATGAGATAGCGGTGGGTGATGACGGCTCATACAACTATCTACGCCGCCATAATGGTGATCAGACACATCAGGGACGGCATGTCAGAATATCTGTAGGCGACTGGAAGATCCTCCATATCCGACTCTATGAATATCCTTAAAAAGACAACAATCAATCAATAAATAATATCTAACCTAATATTAATAACGTATGAATTGTTCAAGTAAAGTTCTAAGACGAACCCTTGCCTTGCTTATGTTGATATGCCTGCCGCCGCTAACGGCCATGGCACAACAGATGACGGTCAAGGGAGTCGTTACTGACGGACAGGAGCCCATTATCGGTGCTACTGTCAAGGTGAAAGGTGAACAGGGCGGAGCGATTACCGACTTTGACGGTAATTATTCCATCCGTGCCAACAAAGGACAAGTGCTGGTATTCACGTATGTGGGCTACCGTGAGAAAGAGGTGACGGTGACGTCGTCACAACACGATGTCGTGCTTGTTGAGGATAACGCTCTTCTGAACGAAGTCGTGGTGGTGGGTTACGGAACGATGCGTAAGTCGGACCTTACCGGTGCGGTAACACAGGTGGGAGAGTCGGCCATAGAGAAATCGGTTTCTACCAGTATCGACCAGGTACTGCAAGGACGTGCTGCCGGTGTGCAGATACAGGCAAACACTGGTACGCCTGGTGGATCCTCCACCATCCGTATCCGTGGTACCAACTCTCTGAATGCCACCTCACAGCCTATCTTCGTCATTGATGGTGTCATCATCGACTCCGACAGTTCCAATGATGGTAATACGAACCCACTGGCAGGTATCAACCCCAGTGATATCCTTACTATGGATATCCTCAAGGATGCCTCTGCTACCGCTATCTACGGATCACGAGCCAGCAACGGTGTGATCATGATCACTACCAAGCGCGGACAGAAAGGTGAGGCTGTCGTTACCTACGATGGATATGTGGGATGGCAGATGATGCCTAAGAAACTGGAGGTGATGAATCTCAAGGAATATGCTAACCATTCCAATGCTATCGCTGATGCTCAGATCAAGCAAGCCGTAGGCTCCTTCCTTCGCCCGGAATTGTTGGGAGAGGGTACCGACTGGCAGGATGAACTGTTCTCTACAGCGTTTATGACCAACCACTCCCTGTCGTTAGCCGGTGGTAATGACAAGACCACATACGCGATCAGTGCCGGTTATCTGAATCAGGACGGTATCGCTCTCACCACGGGATTCAAGCGTCAGACGCTGCGTGGTAATATCGATTCAGAACTGAAAAAGTGGCTTAAGGGTGGTATCTCATTCTCACTCTCTGACTCAAAACAAGAGATGGAGAAGAACTGGGACATCATCAATACAGCATTGCGCTCACAACCGTCGGTGGCTGTGCGTAACCCGGAAGGTGGCTACGACGGACCGGATGATCAGTGGATGCCCGACAATGCAGTGGCTCTGGCAGAGATCAAGACGAATTTCGCCAAGCGACTGAACTTCCGCATCAACACCTATCTGGAAGCTACAATCGTGAAAAATCTGACCTTTAAGACAGAGCTTTCGATTGATTATAACTTAAATAAGACAAAGTCGTACACACCAGACTATACCTTCGGCGTACGTGTCAGTTCACAGCGTGACGGTGCCTGGTATAAGAACGACTCTAAATACTGGTCATGGCGTAATATCCTTACTTACAATGGTGCCATCGCTCCGAAGCACAACCTGAACATGATGGTAGGACAGGAGATGAGTCATAGTTACTGGGAGAACTTCGCCGTGAGCAACTCCGGTTATCTGTCAAACTCCGTCATCGATATCATTGCCGGTGAGACAACAGGTAATAATGTCAGTATCACACAAGGTAACCAGAACAATACATCACTGTTCTCTTATTTCGGACGTGCCCTTTACAACTATGATGACCGTTACTTGCTGACAGCTACTATCCGTAGGGATGGATCCAGCAAGTTCTTCAAAGATAACCGATGGGGATGGTTCCCGTCAGCAGCCTTTGCTTGGCGTGTCAGTCAGGAGAATTTCCTGAGGGATAATAAGACAATCAATAATCTCAAACTGCGTCTGGGATGGGGTGCTACCGGTAACCAGAACGTACAAGACTGGGCTTATCTGGCTATGTTGCGTAACTACACCACTACATGGGGTGTGGGTGTGCTCAACGCAAACAATGCCAATCCCAACCTGAAATGGGAGACTACCTATTCTACCAATATCGGTTTCGACCTGTCGCTCTTCGGCAGTCGTATCGACCTGGTTGTCGACTGGTACTACAAGAAGACGAAAGACCTGCTGATGATGCTTGACCTTCCCGCTTACCTCGGTGGTCCTGGACAGGATGAGGCTTATGGTGCGCCAAGTAATCCTTGGGGTAACGTAGGTAGTCTGCGCAATACCGGTTTTGAGGTGACGTTGAATACTGTCAATGTCGAGACAAAAGATTTCCAGTGGACCTCTAACTTTGTATTCTCATTAAACCGCAATAAGGTGGTGTCACTGGATACAGAGACAGGAACCCTGCCACAGACACTTCAGATCGGTTCTGACATCGCCACGGTGACAAATACCGTAGTAGGTCAGCCTATCGGACAGTTCTGGGGATATAAGGTTATCGGTCGTTTTGATAAGCCAGAGGATTTCTATTACAAAGACGCTAATGGAAATATCCACGCTGTAGCACTTCCCGAGAGTGCCAGCATCGCTGCCTCACCGACTTCTGGAGGTGTCTTCATCGGTGACTATATCTATGAGGATATCGATGGCAATGGCGTGATTGACAACAATGACCAGACCTTCATCGGTAATCCGGAGCCAAAGTTCACATGGGGATTCGGCAATACCATCTCTTATAAGAACTTCGATCTTAGTTTCCAGTTCAGTGGCTCTTATGGCAATAAGGTGATCAACTATGGTCGTCGCTGGCTCGACATAACGGGTTCTTCCAGTAACCTGTTGAGAGACGTGCTTGACTACGCCCGTCTGGAGAAGATTGATGCCAACGGACCAGACGATTACCGTAATTACTATGTGACGAATACCGGTACTATCCAGCCACGTCTGTCTACTGAGAGCGGAACGAACAACAACTTCCGTGTCAGTGACAAGTATGTGGAGGATGGCAGTTACATTCGTCTGCAGAATATCTCGTTGTCATACACACTTCCACATACATGGCTGAAGAATGTTTTCCTGAATAATGTGAAAATATACTGCAATATTCAGAATCTCTTCACGATTACCAAGTATGATGGCTTCGATCCTGAGGTGGGATCACTGCGAGGAACAGCTCTGCTCAACGGCGTCGACTACAGCCGTTACCCATCTCCGCGTATCTATACAGTAGGTCTGAATGTTCAATTCTAATATAAGGAGGACAAAGACATGAAAAAAATAGCATTATATATATTGTTACTTACAGGAGCCTTGTCGTTGACTGGTTGTGCCGACGATTTCCTGGATCAGACTAATTCGTACCAGCTCAGTCAGGATAATTTCTTCACCAGCGATGAGGCTGTGAATCAGGAGATCTATCCACTCTACAACTATGTATGGTATATGTTCAACGATAAGTTCTACTATGGTATGGGTGATGGTCGTGCCAACAATATCACAGCCCAGTACTCAAACTATATCTATCCCTACACGAACTTCACAGAGACGGGCGTATCAGTGGGTCTGACAGACGCATGGCGTTCATTCTATGTGGTGGTGGCACAATCCAACAATGCCATCAACAATATCTCTAATTTCTCTACTGATGGTGTCAGTGAGACAGCAAAAAGACAGGGTGTTGCCGAGGCCCGTTTCATGCGTGGATTAGCTTATTGGTATATTGCTTCACTGTGGGGCTGTGCCATTATCTATGAGAATACCGGTGATCTGGTAAACAACTATGTTGTTGCTGCCAATCGTCAGACCGATGCCATGGAGTTTGCTATCCGTGACATGGAATATGCGGCAGTCAATCTTCCGGCATCTTCTACCGGAGGACGCGTAAACAAATATTCCGCATACGCAATGTTATCGCGTTTCTATCTCTCGATGGCTGGTCTGACAACCAGTGGACGTTATGACGGAAGTAATATAGCCACAGAAAGAAACCGTGGCACACGTAACGAATACTATCTCGATGCAGCAAAGAAGGCTGCTGCCAAGTGTATCAATGAAGGTCCGTATAAACTGCTCGACAACTATGCAGATCTGTTTGCGGCCTCAACCTTCAACAACAACGACGAGAGTATCTTCCAGTTACAGTGGCAGACAGGTGCTGGCAATGGTTTGGCACAGTCGATGACCCGATTTCTGGCTTGGAGCACACAGGTAAACCAAGGAAACTCTTGGGGTGGCTCTACCTATTGCTCGTATGATTTGTTTAAGGAGTTCAAGGAGTATGACGATCCTACCCTGGGCACTACCGTTGACGATGCTATCCGCCGTCATAATAGTGTAGCATCCTATGGCGAGGTTTATCCTGAATTGTCAACAGATCCCTCCAAGCCCTATATCTATGGTGAGTCGGAGAGTGCTGGCAGTCAGGGTGCCAACGTGAAGAAATACGTGGTAGGAACCAATGCTGTTAATGGCATCTCTGTTAACAACAACTCTGGTGTTAACACCTATATGATGCGTTTGGCAGAGGTTTACCTGAACTATGTTGAGGCTGCCCTTGGCAATAGCGTTACTACAACTGATGCTACTGCATTGAGTTATTTCAATGCCCTCCGTGCCCGTGCCGGTGTAGCACCGAAGTCAAAGATCGGTTATGAGGATATCCGTCATGAGTTCCGTGTAGAGACCGCATTCGAAGGACTCTATTGGTATTTCCTCGTACGTCGTGGTTATTACCAGCAGCAGGAGGTAGTGAACTATGTGAACAACCAGTTCCGTAATGCCAGCTATTATGAGGAGTCGACACATGAGTACAAGTTGAGCGACACTTATACTGCTCCCGGTCCGAGTGTGTCTATAGCAACAGCAGCCAGTCTGACACTGCCGATGCCCGATACCGATCAGACGAAGAATCCGCTCCTAAAGCCCGATTCCAATGGAAATGTTGAGACCGTGGTATACGAGTTCGGTGAGCGCGAGGTTTCAGATAGCGATCTTTTCTAAGAATAAAAAAGACAGAAGATATGAAGACAACAAAATATTTATGGATGCTGTGTATGGCCCTTCTCGCTGTCGGTTTCACCGCCTGTGAGGATGATGAGAACTCGCAGTCATCACCTATGTCCATTTCCCAGATATATCTGGAGAATGTCAATGATACCGTGAATAAGGATCGTCCTGTGGAATTTGCGCGTCTTGGACAGCTTATCCGTATTGAGGGATCCGGGTTCACTGGTCTGAAGAAGATTCTCATCAATGGCTATGAGACTTATTTCAATAATGCCTTGATGACAGATAATAATGTATGGGTTGCACTTAATAAGGAGACACCTGTTGACAAGGCAGACGATTCTGTGCGCAATACCATTACACTCGTTAAGGATGGTACACAGTTGGTTTATCCCTTTACCATCCGTGCTGCGGCACCATCTATCACTAGTGTGGACAACACTCTTCCAAAGGCAGGGGAGAAGGTGACGGTCTATGGCAGTAACCTGCAGGAGACAACCAGGATCATCCTTCCCGACGGCACTGAGATTACTTCTGGTATTATCAATGATGAGGAAGGAAAATTCTATAGTTTCATCATGCCTAAGGAGATCAGTAAATCAGGATCTATCACCAGTGAGGGTGCTAATGGAACGGCAGTGACACCTGCTTACTTCAATGAGTTCCGTTGCTTCATCACCGACTTTGATGATCATGGAGAACTGGGATCATGGAGTGCTACCTATTCTACCGATGACCTGGTGGATGATCCGTTGAATACAGGACGTGGCAAGGTGGCTATGCTCGTGCCGAATATCAAGTTGGATGCAGGAGGCCTTGATGCCGGTTCCAACTCTTTGTTATGGGCAACAGCAGGTAATGACAACCCCAATGATGACTGGGGATCACGTATGTACAGTGTCATTCCCGCAAACACCCCAGCTGGTGAGGTGGCTATCCAGTTTGATATCTATGTGCCAGAGCCTTGGGATTTGAGCGGACAACTCGAGATATCCTTGCAGAACAACCTGTCCAACTATGGTTATGGTTCAGGATGTACGAAATACAGCTCTCAGTATTTTAATACTGCAACCGTCTGGGTACCGTGGCTTAATGAGAATGGCACACATACCGCTTTTACCACAGGTGAGCGCTGGCAGACCATTACCATCCCTATGACAGCCTTTGGTAACTATGATCCTACGGAGGCTCCTGATGTCACCTTCCAGAAGATTTGCGAGGATCGCAATGCCGGATCTTATCGTAACTTCCTGATCCTCTTTGTCAACAGTGATCTGGAATTCTCAGAGAGTATCATCTATAAGGCAAGTCTCTTCACGCAAAAGATTTATATCGACAATCTGCGTGTGGTACAGACGACACCTGTTACAGTGAGTGACTTTAACGATTAATCATATATAAGATAAATATTATAAGGTTATGATTAGCAATATGAAATATAAGATGGGGTTGGCAGCGATGGCAGTGGTATTGCTGACAGGTTGTGACGACCAAATCATGCAATGGGGAACACCGGATGGTCATGCAGGTGTGACATCGGCGGAGATTCCCCTACAGGTAAAGGAAGTATTGGCAAACTACGCCAATATCAAGGAATATGCCACACAGTATACACCCAATATGACTATTGGTCTGGGTATCGGTGCCGCTATCTATACAGATGCTTCCGATCCGCGTCAGGCATTGGTAAACGATAATTTCCAGATGATCACCCTGGGTAATGCGATGAAGGCTGACGCCTTGGTGCGAAACGATGGTTCTCTGAATTTCGCCACGGTGGATGAAGTGATTGAATGCATGCCTAAGGACATGAAACTCTATGGACATAATTTCTTCTGGTACCAGCAGCAGAACCAGAATTATCTGAAGTCTCTGATAGCTCCTAATATCACCATAGAAACTGATGGTGACATTGCCAGCATCTTGAAAAACGGATCATTTGATACGGGTCTCGACGGATGGATAGGCTGGGGTAACAGCTCAGAGCGTGAGTGGGATGCTACAGGAGGAACAGATGGCAGTGGTGCCGCTAAGATAATTGTTCCTAAGTCTGGTAACCAGTGGGATGTGCAGTTCTGTCAAGATCTTCCTGAACCCCTGCAGCCCGGTAAGACGTATGTGTTACGCTTTAAGGTACGTACCAATGGAACGGGTCGTGTGCAGTGCTGTGTACAGCAGCCCAGCGGCAGTTATGCGGCTATTGGTTATGACACTCAGGAGGTAGGATCATCCTGGTATACCTTTGAAAAGGAAATCACTTATGCCGAAGACGATGGCAATCTGTACACTCGTTTATGTATCAATACAGGAGCCGATGTAGGTACTTATTGGATCGACGACGTAGAGTTCGGCGAGAAGATCGAGGGTCCGACTAACTATTGTGATAACGGTTCCTTTGAGAGCGGTACTGACGGTTGGACGATCAACAATGCCGGAGCAGGAGTTGAGGTTGTAGAACTTGCGGATGCCGTTGACGGAAAGTATGCCTTAAAGGCAACGGCTTCAGAGTCGTCTTCCAATTATTGGGATTGTCAGGTGGTTACACCAACTATACCGACCTTCCCTGGTGAGGAGGTACGTATCTCTTTCTTCATTAAGAGTGATCAGGCTGGTCAGGCTCGTGTATCATACGCTTCTGGTAATGAGATAACCAATCAGTGGCCTTGGGTTAATTGGACAGGAAATCAGTCGGGTTGGACAGAGGCATTCGAGACATCAACAGGTTGGTTGGAAGTTAACTATGTGATGCAGAGATTCAGTCACGACTTTGTTGATGGTGCCACCACATGGCGCTTCTGCATTGACCTTGGCAAACTGCCTGGCGTTACTTATTATATAGATAATGTACGTGTAACGAAGGTTAGCGAGGAAGAGAGTACTGCCGGTGCGAAGAGACGCGGACCGCGTAGGGCTACGAAGATGGTCTATACCTTTAAGACAGCTGAGGAAAAGCAACAGATCCTTACTGATGCTATGGAGCAGTTTATCAAGGGTGTGGCCGACCACCTGGCAGAGAAGAATGTCGTACCAGCCGGTTATGATGTCATCAATGAGGCGATTGCCGACGGACAAGGTAATGGTGTACGTGGCTTCAACGGTGTCTTCGGTGGATCGACAACCGACGATGAAGGTGTCACCACTTACGACGCTGCTCCTACAGAGGATACCGAGAACGGACTGCAGCTCAACTGGGGTAACAACCGCTTCTATTGGGGATACTATGTGCCCGACTATGGCGTGAAGGCCTTCCAGTTTGCAAGGAAGTACCTGCCTGCAGAGACCAAGCTCTTCATCAACGACTATAATCTCGAGACCTCACCATCGAAACTGGCAGCCCTCATCAACTGGGTGAAGGAGATTGATGCAGCCAATGGCTCTCCCATCGTAGATGGTATCGGTACGCAGATGCACGTATCGTTCAGTCCTACAGATGATAAAGCGGCTAATGCAGAGAAACTCGCTGCCCTGAAGAGTCAGGTAGATACGCATTTCAAGACGTTGGCTGCCACAGGCAAGCTGATCCGTGTTACCGAGTTGGATATCTCTGTCAATGCAGAGTCTCCTTCTTCTGCACAATATCAGGCACAGGCCGATGCTTACCGTATGATCTTCGAGTCTTATAAAGAGAATATTCCTTCTGCCCAGCAGCATGGTATTACCATCTGGAGTCTTACCGATGCCGATGATGAGCATGAGTATTGGTTGAAGGGACAGAAGCCGAATCTCTTCGATGCCAACTACCTGCGTAAGTGGGCTTATAAGGGTGTATGCGACGGAATTGCCGGTGAGGATCTCGGTCTGAAGTACGGTGGTGATGACTATAAGGCTTATTACGAGAAGCAGAACGTCTCTGATACGGTCAAATAGGTATTATATAAGGTAGAGGGGTGAAGGGTGGAAAGCAATTCCTCTTCCCCCTTTCCCCTTTTGTTTATTCTAATGAGTTAAACAATGGCACAATCAATTGAACAGAAAGGTTTCTACAAACTGTCATGGCTACAGCGTATCGGTTTTGGTGCGGGTGACCTGGCACAGAACCTGATTTATCAGACTATCTGCATGTACCTGCTGTTCTTCTACACCGATGTCTATGTGCTCGGTGGGGATGTGGCTAAATCAGCAGGATTGGCAGGTACGATGTTTCTTGTGGTTAGGCTGGTGGATGTGTTATGGGATCCCTTGGTGGGTACGTTTGTTGACAAACATAATCCGAAACTGGGAAAATACCGCTCCTATCTCATTACCGGAGGAATACCGCTGACTATCCTCGCCATTCTCTGTTTCTGGAATGGTTTCGCACCCTCATTAGTCTATGCCTATATCACCTATGTGGGCATGTCGATGCTCTACACCCTGATAAACGTACCGTATGGAGCGTTGAACTCTTCTCTCACCCGTGACACCAATGAGATAACGATCCTTACTTCCACCCGAATGTTCATGGCTAACGTCGGTGGTTTGTGTGTATCAGCAGGCGTACCCCTGTTGGTAGCTACCCTTGCGGGCAAGGACTTACCTCTCGAGATGGCCTTGTTTATGGGGTTGGGTTCACTGCCCTCGTTTATCTTCATGCCAATGGTACCTGCCATCAAACGTAAGGTAGGTAAGAAGAATATGTTTTATATCTTCCTGTCGGTTGCCATCGTGGGTATGATATTACTGTATATCATCAGTAAGATGGGAACGGTGAAGGAGCATATCACACTTGTATATATCGCCCAGTTTATCAAGTCGACAGGTGTTATCGTGGCAACAGGATATATGTGGGCTTTGATTCCTGAAGTGATCTCCTACGGAGAATGGAAGACAGGGCGCCGCATCTCGGGCATTGTGAATGCTTTGACGGGCATCTTCTTCAAGGCTGGTATGGCATTGGGAGGAGTCATTCCGGGATGGGTGCTGGCATGGACGCACTACAAGGCTGCTGAAGAGGCACAGACATTACCAAAAGATGCCCATGCCTGGTTCTTTACCATGCTTATCTTTGCGTTGGTAGGACTGGCACTGCTCATCTTCTGCTTCACGCAGACGAAGGAACGTGTGGTGATGGATGAGAAAGAGACAAAGAATGTGAAGGTCAGCGACCTGTGGAGGGAGTTCCTCCATAACGGTCCGCTGCGCATTATTGCCCTTTTCTTCATTACAGCCTTTGCCATGATGTCGGTGGGTAATGCAGCGGGTGCTTATTTTATGAACGACCTGGAACTACAGACACCTATGGCCCAGGAGGGTATCCGTTGGCTCGTCTGTATCATTCCCGCACTCTTACTGTTGTTGGCGATGTTTATCATTTCCAAGTATCAGTTGAGTGACGAACTGGTGGATAAGATTAACGAAGAAATCGAACAAAGAAACCAATGAAGAATATAAAGACGATACTGATCATCTTTGTCATGACATCTTTTTCCTTGTCCCTCTCTGCACAGGGACTGAAGGATGTCATGGGAAAGTATTGCCTGATTGGTGCGGCTATCAACCAATGGCAGTCGGATGACCAAGATCCTTTGGCAACAGCTGTCTTACAGCAACATTTCAACTGTGCTGTGGCGGAGAACTGCATGAAGGCGGAGATTCTGCAACCGGCTGAGGGAATCTTCGATTTCCGTATATCGGATAAGTTCGTAGACTATTGCGAACAAAACAACCTGAAGATCATTGGTCATTGTCTGGTATGGCACTCACAGGCTCCCGACTGGATGTTTACCGACAGTTTTGGAAGACTGGTGGATCGTGAGACACTGGCTCGCCGTATCAAGGATCATATCTCCACGGTGGTAGGCCGATATAAAGGTCGGGTATACGGATGGGATGTGGTGAATGAAGCGGTGGAGGACGATGGCTCTTTCCGGCAGTCACCCTTATATAAGATTCTGGGTGAGGATTTCATAGAGATCGCTTTCCGTGCCGCCCATGAGGCAGACCCTGACGCACAACTCTACATTAACGACTATTCCATGGCGAAACCCGGCAAGCGGGAGACGATTTGTAGGATTGTCAGACAACTGAAGGAAAAAGGATTACGCATAGATGCTGTAGGTATGCAGAGTCATAATGGCATGGACTACCCCGACCTTACGGAATATGAAAAGAGTATTGATGCGTTTGCAGCCCTTGGCGTAAAGGTGATGATGACAGAGTTGGATCTTAACGTGCTGCCTAATCCGAAGCAGTTTGGTGGTGCTGACATCAGTCAGAATTACGAATATCAACAGATGTTGAATCCTTATGTCGACGGACTACCCAAGGAAAAGGCAAAAGAGATCGAGCAGCGGTTTATGGACTTCTTCAAGATCTTTTACAAGCACCGTGATCAGATCTCACGCATCAACCTGTGGGGCATCGCCGACCATAACTCATGGCTTAACGGATGGCCGATCAAGGGGCGTACGAACTACCCATTGCTCTTCGACCGTCAGTATAAGCCGAAACCTATCGTTCAGAAAATTATCAATTTATATAGTAAGTAATCGTTTAATCATGAAAGCAAGATACCTATTTCCACAGGATTATATGGCAGATCCCTCTGCCAATGTGTTCAACGATCGACTGTATCTCTACCCCTCACACGACCGTGACAGTGGCGAGTGCTTTGATGATGATGGCGGTCATTTTCAGATGCTCGACTATCATGTACTGTCGTTTGGTGATGTAGAGCAGGATGCGGCTACCGATCACGGAGTAATCCTTGATGTGGAACAGGTGCCATGGGCTGAACGACAGATGTGGGATAACGATGTGGTAGAGAAAGACGGTAAGTATTTCCTTGTTTTCTCTGCCAAGGATTATAACGGTGTGTTCCGACTCGGTGTGGCAGTTGCCGACCATCCAGAGGGTCCGTTTATCCCAGAGCCTTATCCCATCCGTGGTTCGTTCTCTATTGATCCTTGTGTGTTTAAGGATGATGATGGGGAGATCTATTGTTATTTCGGTGGTCTGTGGGGCGGACAACTACAGTGGTGGATACCTGCACAACTACCATATGGCAAAGAGGGCGATCCCACCTTACGTACCGCTTCAGACAAGAAAACACTGCTCTATATCCGTCCGGATGCTCCGGCCTTGCCCAGTTGTGTAGCCCGTATGAGCGATGATGTACTGCAGTTTGCTGAGGCACCACGACCAGTGGTCATCCTCAACAGCGACGGAACACCCATGAAGGCTGGTGATCCTCATCGTTTCTTTGAGGCCTCTTGGATGCATAAGTATAAAGGGAAATATTATTTCAGTTACTCCACCGGCGACAGCCATTATCTGTGTTATGCCATCGGTGATTCACCCTATGGGCCGTTCGTCTATCAGGGCGTGATCCTTGAGCCTGTCGTGGGATGGACGACCCATCACAGTATTGTGGAATATCGTGGACAATGGTATCTCTTCTATCATGACTGCGTGCCCTCCAATGATACTACTTGGTTACGGTCGATCAAGGTACAGCGTCTTTTCTATAATGAGGATGGTACCATTCAACCAGTTATTAACGAATAAAAATCTTTATGGAAAGAACTCTCTCTCTCGTTTTAAATAAGTTGCTGCCATTGCTCCTGCTGGTTATACATACAACAGCCTATGCAGAGGATGGCAGTCAACTTTGGTTGCGCTACACTCCAGTGAACAAAGCCTCGGTCAGTGGTGTTGAGGGTAAGGCAGCGCAGGTGCTCCGTCAATACTACTCTGGCGGCAAAGTGACACTCTTGGTGGATCGCCAACAGGAGAATGAAGAAGGTTTCCGTATCACTATGTCTGATAAGGGCGCAATCGTTACGTCAAGTACAGAACGTGGTTTGCTCTATGGAGCCTTTGCCTTGTTGCGAGGAGAGACAGGTTATCAGAAACCTTTCTTTAAGTATCGCATCCTGAACCACTGGGATAATCTCGATGGGTCGATAGAGAGAGGGTATGCCGGGAAGAGTATCTTTTGGAACGACTATCTCACTTTCGATTCCCACCGTTTAGAAGACTATGCTAAAGCTAATGCCTCTATAGGTATCAATGGAGTAGTGCTCAACAATGTGAATGCCTCACCAAAGATTCTTTCTTCCACATACCTTCAGAAGGTCAGTGAGATTGCCGATATACTGCGTCCGTGGGGTATCCGTGTGTATCTCTCCGTCAACTTCGCTTCTCCGATGGCATTGGATAAGTTAAAGACTGCAGATCCTTTGGATACGAAAGTACAACAATGGTGGAAGGAGAAGACAAAAGAGATCTATCAGTTGATACCTGACTTCGGCGGATTCCTTGTCAAAGCAAACTCCGAGGGGCAGCCCGGTCCTTTTGATTACGGACGTAGTCATGCCGAGGGTGCTAATATGTTGGCCGAGGCGTTGGCTCCCCATCAAGGTATTGTGATGTGGCGCTCCTTCGTCTATGGAGCTAAGCATAAAGGGGAGGATCGTGTCAAACAAGCCGTGAGTGAGTTTGCGGAGCTCGACGGACAATTCCTCCCTAATGTCATCCTGCAATCGAAAAACGGTCCGCTCGATTTCCAGCCGCGTGAACCCTATGCGCCGATCTTCGATCAGATGCGTAACACGCCGCAGATGGCAGAACTGCAGATCACGCAGGAGTACCTCGGACAATCAAAGCACCTGGTGTATCTCGCTCCGATGTGGAAAGAATTCTTCGGATTTGTCCATCCTTCCCGACTACAGGGCATTGCGGGTGTCGCCAATATCGGTGACAATACCAACTGGTGCGGGCATCATTTCTCACAAGCCAACTGGTATGCGTTCGGCCGGTTGGCATGGAATCCTACCCTGTCATCAGAGCAGATCGCATGGGAATGGCTCTCCCAGACATTCGATATGTCCCATGCCGACATGCAATGGAACCAAGAGAAAGGACGACTGTTGGATATGATGCTCCGTTCACGGGAGGCTTGTGTGGACTATATGATGCCACTCGGACTGCATCATATCTTTAAGTTCGACCATCACATGGGTCCTGAGCCGGATGGTTTCAAGGCAGAATATCCCATCGAGTGGTGCCCGGTCTACTATCATAAGGCCGACTCCGTAGGTATCGGCTTTAACCGCAGCAGTTCGGGGACCAATGCCACGGCACAATATCGTGAACCTTACCACACCTTATATGATAATATATCGACATGTCCGGAGAGGTATCTCCTCTGGTTTCACCATGTGCCATGGGATTATCGGATGAGGAGTGGGCGCTCCTTATGGGAAGAGCTGCAGTATCATTATCAGCAGGGTGTGGATGAAGTGGATGATTTCCTCCGTATCTGGAAGGAGGCGAGACCGTATATTGACCCACAGCGATGGCAGGAGGTGGATGATCTTCTGCACTTC
Organism: uncultured Prevotellaceae bacterium; assembly: GCA_902797505.1. GTDB lineage: Bacteria > Bacteroidota > Bacteroidia > Bacteroidales > Bacteroidaceae > Prevotella. The sequence continues at coordinate 27,615 of CADBSW010000045.1, forward strand.
CAGCAACAAGATGCCCGTGAGTGGCAACGAGTCTGCATGGGTTATTTCAAAACATTTATACATTAAAAACTCTTGGAGATGAAACGATTATCGGTATTCTTGTGGATATGTCTATTGGTATTGACGGCTCAGGCCAAGGTCTCCTTACCACAACTCTTTCAGTCGGGTATGGTGCTTCAGCGTGACAAGGCGATTCCCGTTTGGGGATCTGCCGATCCTGGGGAGCGTGTCTGTGTGACGTTTAAGAAGAAGGTCTATGTGACCATTGCTGATGCCAAGGGCAACTGGCGTGTAGAACTGCCCAAGCAGAAACATGGCGGTCCTTATACGTTGCAGGTGAACGATATCATGATCAGTGATGTGCTGATAGGTGATGTGTGGCTCTGTTCCGGACAGTCGAATATCGATGTCACGATAGAACGTGTCTATCCGCAGTATCCGCAAGAGATCGATACGTATGCCAATGAGAAGATCCGTCTGTTTCGGGTGCAGTCAGATACAGACACGCATGGACCGAAGCAGGATGTGAAACCGACACAGTGGCGTAAGTTGAATAAGGAGAATGCGTGGAATTTCTCTGCTGTGGGCTATTTCCTTGGTCGTGAGATGTACGAGAAGAACGGCATACCACAGGGCATTATCGTCAACAGCGTGGGGGGATCACCTATTCAGGCATGGCTCGACATGGATACCCTCTCGCTGCATCATCCTCAGGATTACCACCGTTTACAGTTTTTCCAAGATGATGAGATGTTAGCTGGCATGCTCAAGGTTAACCAACAGACAAACGACCGTTGGCATCATATTATGAACCAGTCGGATCCCGGATTGTCAGTGGGGTATAACAGTCGTGATTACGATGACTCTCAATGGGAGGTGAAGAACCAATATGATAATATTACCGGTGAAAGTCAGTATGTAGGCTCCTTTTGGGCCAGGCAACAACTGATGATCGATGCGGCCCATGCTGGTAAACCTGCCCATCTGTTGGTGGGAACGTTATACGATGCCGACTACACCTTTGTGAATGGTCAGGAGGTGGGGCGCACCTATTATCAATACCCGCCACGACGCTATACCATTCCCGCAGGAGTGCTCAAAGAGGGTAAGAACGCACTCACCATTCGTTTTGTCACGAAGGGTGGCAATCCGCATTTCATCAAGGATAAGCCCTATAAACTTATCTTCGAGGATGGCTACGAGATACCTCTCTCTACACAGTGGCGTGTCCATGAGGGGGTGCGGATGTTCAACTGTCCGCAGGCAGATGTTACGCCTATCTACCTGCCGTCGGTGCTTTACAATGCGATGCTTCACCCCTTGGCTCCCTATCCCTTGGCAGGCGTGACGTGGTATCAGGGGGAGTCGAATACCCATGAGGGCGATCTTTACGGACAGATGCTGGGAGAATTGGTTAACGGTTGGCGACAGCTGTGGAATGATGCGACATTACCTTTCGTCATCGTTCAGTTGGCAAACTTCATGGCTCCTACCGATAAACCGCAGGATAGTGGGTGGTCGCATGTCCGTGAGTCGCAGCGCCTTGCTACCCACCAGATTCCTCATACAGCATTGGCGGTAACTATTGATCTGGGCGAGGAGGTGGATATCCATCCGTTGCTTAAGAGGGAGGTGGCACAGCGTATCGCCATGGGGTTTGATAAGTTGCTGTGGAACAAGAAACAACAACTGTCACCCGAGGTGATTGCCTCAGCGGTGAATGGTAATAACATCATATTAACGTTAGATCAACCGCTACGAACTGATGGCTCTCTACAGACATTCGAGGTGGCAGCGGAGGATGGCCGATTCCTCAATGCCAAGGCAGAATCACAAGGTAATCGGATTATTATTCACTCACCCGTCAGTCATCCGGTGACCGTGCGCTATGCGTGGAAGAACAATCCTGTTAAGGCGAATGCCTACGGAAAGAATGACCTTCCGATGTCACCCTTCCAACTAAGGATGAGTCATTAAACAGCTGTCTAATTGTCTTGTTATGTCATTTTCTGACGAACATTCTTTTATTTTTTGAAGATAAATATTATCTTTGTCATCGAGATTCAACACTTTTATGACATCATGAGACAATTCAGATTTATACTTATCTTATTGGCAACCATGCTTTCGACATGGTCGGCTCATGCCGATAACGGACGGTTGTATACCGCCGATCAGTTGTCGAGCAGTATGATCGACTATGTCTTGCAAGATGACTATGGGTATATCTGGGTAGGGACGGAGTATGGACTGAATAAGTTTGATGGCTATCGCTTTACGCACTTCTTCAATAATAAGAGCGACACCACCTCTCTGCAGGATAATGATGTCTCACGATTGTTTGTGGATAGCAAACACCAGTTGTGGATTGGCACATCAAAGGGCCTGAGTCGTTTCGATTATCAGCGTAATTGCTTTGTCCGCTATTCCTTTCCCGATGGTTTACAGCCACGTGTGGAGTGCCTGATGGAAGACAGTGAAGGCAATCTTCTGATTGGTTCGGCTGGATGGGGACTGTTTGCTATCCGAGCCGGACAGGATAAGATCACTCATGAGGAACTGTTTCCCCGACGTACAGACAGCGATTTCTTCATGGTAGTCTTTGAGGATGACCAGCATCACCTCTGGCGAGCCTATAAGAGTTCGATGATCAGTAGGGTGAAGGTCAGTACCCTACACTCCACCTCCAATAAGGATTATCAGTCACCCTATGGACCAGCCGTCAGTTTCTTACGCACCGACAAGAAAGGGTTCTTGATCGTCTGTCTCTATGGTATCCTGCGTTATGACTATGCCACTGGGGAGTTGACCGATGCGGGTTACGACATGAAAGCCCTCGATGCGAAGGTGTCTATCCGTGGTGCCCTGATGGATCGTGCAGGTAATCTTTATTTAGGTACATCCGGACGTGGACTGCTCTATGTACCCAAAGGAAGCAGGACATTGCAGCAGGTTTCTGGTGGCAATGCCCGATACGACCTGAGTACGGCCAATGTCAACCATCTCTTTGAGGATAAGGATCACAACCTGTGGGTTAGCTGTTATAAGAAAGGATTGTTCAAGCATACCCAGGGTAAGGAGATCTTTAACACCTGGAAGTTCGAAGCGCAGAATTATGTATTAGGCAGTAGTGTGTCGAGTGTTGCCGAGGGTGATCATGGTAGTATGTGGTGCACCGTACAGAAGAGTGGCATCTACCATTTTGACAGCAAGGGAAAGATCTCTCCTGCCAAGGCATCGCCTGCAGGTGCCAACTGCATCTATCGTGATAAACAAGGCCATTACTGGGTGGGTAGTGAGAATACCCTCTATAGTTATGACCCATTAACGGGTGCCAGCAAGGCACACCTGAAGGTAGATGGATGGGGTATCAACTGTATGACCGACGATGGTGAGGGAAATCTTTATATCTGTAACTACGGTAAGGGGTTATGTGTCTATAATATCCATTCGGGCAAATCTTATCAGTTGAGTATGTCGCAGGTAGATCCTAAGAAAGGGGGTCTGTGCAATGACTGGATAAAGGCATTGTGTGTAGACAGTAGGGGTTTGCTCTGGATTGCCAGTGCCAGTGGTGTGTGCGTGATGAATCCTGCCGACCGTGATTTTAAGATCTTCGGATGGGATATTCAGTTGAACAACATCCCTTGTCTCTCCCTCTTTGAGCAGCGTAATGGCACCATGCTCATCGGCACAAACTGCGGACTCTATTACTATGACCGTAAGCAGAAGAAGGTGCTCTTGTTCCCACAGTCGAAGGAGATAGAGAACCAGTCGATCTATACCATTACCCAATCTGCTAACGGTGACCTATGGATGAGTTCTGCAAATGGCATCTGGCAATACGACCATCAGGCAAAACGTTTTATCAATCATGTCAAAGGACATGGACTGGAAAACAGGGAATACGTGGTGGGAGCCGTGATACACTCTGCCGACGACCGTATCACGTATGGAAGTCCTGTCGGACTGATCTCTTTCTACCCGAAGGCAGTGAGAGGCAAGATGACGCATCTGGGCGACCAGGTATATCTCACAAACTTCCTCATCGACGGACAGCCCATCAGTTGTCTGACCGATCATTTCAAGATCCCTTATAACCAGAACTCATTCACGATGGAGTTCTCCATGCTGAACTTCCAGGATGTGGATGACATCACCTTTGAGTATCGGATGAATAAAGGCAGTTGGACGGCCATGGCCGAAGGCACTAACAGTGTCTCCTTCAACCGCATGAAACCGGGAAAGTACGTCTTCGAGGTACGTGCCTCCAGCAAAGGCGTCTATTCAAAAAATATCCGCACGGTAACCGTTATCGTGAAGAGTCCTTGGTATTCCTCTACACTTGCCTACCTGATCTATACGCTGTTGGCCTTGGGCGCCATCGGTCTGATAACCTATTATTATGACCGTAAGCGTAAGGCCGACTTCGATGAACAGAAGATGCAGCTGCTCATCAATGCCACCCATGACATCCGTTCGCCGCTGACGCTTATCTTAGGGCCCCTGAACAAACTGAAGACCAAGATTACCGATAAGGAGAATCAACAGGATATAGAGACGATCGATCGCAATGCCCAGCGCCTGCTCTTGCTCGTCAACCAGATCCTCGATGAGCGGAAGATCGACAAGAACCAGATGCATCTGCACTGCAAGGAGACCGATCTGGTGGCTTTCGTCAACGGAATATACTCCCTCTATCAGTATAATGCCCACCAGCGTAATATCACCTTCAGGTGTACGGATACCAACAGGGAGGATCCCATCATGGTGTGGATCGACAGGATACAGTTTGATAAGGTCATCTCCAACCTCCTCTCGAATGCTTTCAAGTACACCTTCGACGGGGGCGAGATCAATATCCGGATCACCCACGATGAGCGGGAGGCTGTTATCTATGTCGTCGACAGTGGCATAGGATTTAAGGATGAGAAGACCGCCCGCCTCTTCGATCGTTTCTATCAAGGACGTAATGCCAGTGCCCTGCAGATAGATGGAACAGGTATCGGACTGAATCTGAGTCGTGCGATTGTGCAGATGCATGGTGGACAGATCAAGGCTTATAACCGTGTTGACGGCCAGTCGGGCGCCTGTCTGGAGGTTCGTCTGCCACTTGGGAAGGATCATCTTAAGCCCGAGGAGATAGAGGATGCATTACCAGAGAAGAATAGTCTGCTTGAGATAGGCAAAAAGCAAACCTCAAAGAAATACCGTCTGCTGGTGGTGGATGATGATCAGGAGGTGGCTCAGTATATCAAGAACGAATTAGGTTATTGGTATAAGATCGATATCGCCACGAATGGCCGTGAGGCAATGAAGCTGTTGCTGATGTCTTCAGCGGATAATTCTTCTGCAACAAGAGAATCTGGCCGGAGTTACGATCTGGTCATCAGCGACGTGATGATGCCCGAGATGGATGGTATCACGATGTTGAAACAACTGAAGAGCAATCCCCTCATCAGCGATATTCCCGTAATCCTCCTGACCTCTAAGGCGGAAGTCAGCGATAAGCTGGATGGACTGAAGAAGGGTGCCGATGCCTTCCTGGCCAAGCCGTTTAACATGGAAGAACTGCACGTCCTTGTTGACAACCTCATTGATAATGTGCGCCGTCTGCGCGGTAAGTTTACCGGTGCCCAGCGACAGGAGGAAAGGATGGAGAATGTAGAGGTGAAGGGTAACGACGATGCGTTGATGGACCGTATCATGAGACACATCAACGAGAACTTGTCTAATCCTGACTTCAACGTGGAGCGTCTTACCGAGGAGGTGGGTATCAGTCGTGCGCAGTTACACCGTAAGATGAAGGAGATTACAGGAATCTCTGCCGGAGAGTTTATCCGTAACCTCCGACTGGAGCAGGCCGCCCGACTGATCAGTGAGGGGAAGATCAACGTCACGCAGGTAGCCTTCTCCGTAGGTTTCACCAACCAGACGCATTTCTCCACAGCCTTTAAGAAACACTATGGCATGACACCTACCGAGTATGCCGAGCGGGCAAGGCAGGCATAAGTGTTATTTCAGAATTTCTGCCACACGTTTCTCCAAACCTTCCTCGCCCCAGATGTTACGACCCACGATCGTGCCATCCTGAGCAACGAGTAGTGTAAATGGGATTCCTTTTATATTATAGGCAGAAGAGGCCTCGCTGTCCCAGCCCTTCAGGTCGCTCATCTGCGGCCAGGGTAGGGCAAGATCCTTGATAGCCTTTACCCAAGCCTCCTTCTTCGAGTCGAGAGAGACACCTACAACACCGAAGCCTTGTTTCTTATATTTCTCGTAGATGCGCTTCACGCCAGGGATAGACGCCCTACAGGGGCCGCACCAGGATGCCCAGAAGTCAACCAGTGTGAGTTTATTCTTCTTGATATACTGTGACAGACTTACCTTCTTTCCCTTCTCATTAGGCATGGTCAAGTCGATAAAGGGTTTTCCCTCGGCTGTCTTGGCCTCTACTTCACGGTCCTTGCGCATCTTAACAACGTCTGGATGGCGATCCCATTTAGCAGGTATTTCATCCATCATCCGGGCAATATCTTCCTTGTCGAACACCACAGCGCGCTCGGCAAAGAGGTTAATGCCGATGATGTTATCGAGGTTTTGCTCGGCAAATTCCTGTTCAAACTTGATGATACCATACTGCTCGGCATTGGCTTCCTTCTCCTTTTCTGCACGCTCGCCCTCACTCAGGCTTTGGTCGTTGGCAGAGGTACGCAGGGCAATCACCTTCTGCATCTTCTCCAGATACTTGTCCGTCATCATCTTATAGATCATATTCAGAGGTGAACCGATGGCGAAGAGTTTCGTGTGATCCTTGGAAAGTGTCACTTTCAGTTCAGCTCCCGGCTCAGCATATAACTGCACCTGAATAGGCAGGTTGATGTCATTCATTCCCGGGTAAGCGACAACGAGCGGATATTGGGTAGTGGATTCGTTGATGGGGATAACGAATTCAAACTTACCGTCCTTCACAATAGTGGAGTCGAGCACATTGTCACTCCATGCTACAGACAGGCGGACCATCTTACCGTTGTCTAATCCATCCACTGTTCCATGAACCTTACACGGTTGCTGGGCAAATGCTGATGCTGTGCTAAAGAGCACTTCTTCCAACATGCCCTTTGCATTCTTGTCACTGGGTCGGAGGGCATCACCCTCAGCGATAGTGCCGTCTGCATTGAGCACGATGAAACGCGGAATACCCGCTATACCCATCTTCTCTTTAAGGAACAGCTGATCAGCCTTGGTGAGAATGAATTGTGCCCATTCGGGATGATCCTTCTTCACCTTGGCCTTCCATTTCTCCACATTGTCATCGAGCGAGAAACTGATAAACTGAATACGTTCATCGTTCTTATACTCCTGATACAGTTTTTCGAAGAAAGGAATCTCCCAAACGCATGGATGACACCATGTTGCCCAGTAATCGAGGTACAGCACCTTGCCAAAGAACTCAGAGATATGATGCTGCTTGCCATCCATGTCGTTGAAGGTGAAATCGGGGCATTTCTTA
>CADBSW010000046.1 GCA_902797505.1 uncultured Prevotellaceae bacterium
AATATCTGACGATGAAATGCAACCTGCAATTTGAGCTATTGACTATCTACCACTCAAAATTAGCCTGCAAAATGAGCTATACGCCAAGATTTCTTTTATTAATGATCCAAACGAATGTTCAGGGTTGCTCCGGCAGATGCTTTTACGGCCTTCTCCACCAAACTGCTGTTTTCTGCGGCATAGCGATAAGGAGGGGTGAAATAGGGAGTATTGCCATGACGTTCTTCCATATCCTTTGCGCCCAGACAATGATGGAAACGGATGTTGTAATCACGATATCCCTCACGCCCTTTTGCGGAAGTCTGGTAGATATGAATATCCTTCGGCATATTGACAAAAGCACAGGCATCTACCAAGATATTCGACTGATAGCGCGCCTGGATATAAGTTAAGGCCACACTGCTGGAATACAGACAGTTGAGCAGATGTACCTGACCGAAACGTACAAAGGGCATACGCATACGACAACCCTCATCCCACCAACAATGGTCGAAGGTAGTACGCAACTTACCAGCGCTTCTGGCACCCTCACGATCACTCGATCCCAACAGATTACTGAAACGATGATCGCTGTTATGATCATCATTCTGATCATCTGCCAACTTGGGCCATGGCTGTCTGAGGTAACGGAAACGGCAATAGGATACGGTGATATAGTCGGAACCCTGATTACAGTCGAAATTACCATCCATACCATCCTGGAAATCACAGTGATCCACCCAGATATGCTCAGCGTGTGACATCGAGAGATTATCGCTGGCATCACGATCAAAAGCACCAGGACCTTTGAAGGTGATATTCTGTAAGATGATATTCTTACAATTCTCAAGGGCGAGGATTCCCGTAGAGTCTTTCGACAACGTATATTTATCATTGGCCAGCACAGACCCCGACAATCCGATGATCGACTTGTTTTGCACATCCCTGACATGGAAAAGTCCCGGCACATCGATACGTCCTTTCAGATAGATGGTCTGTCGTGTGGTATCACCTCTCTTCAACACCTTCTTCAGTTCTTCAAACGAACTGACCACCACGGGATTCTCTCCCCTGCCGCCATCTGTAACGAAATCGACAGAGGCCCATCCCACCGGTTGAGCGAAAAGCTGTATGCCCATGATGAGCATCAACATACTGAGGATTAACTTCTTCATCGGATTCTATTGCTGGATAAATGATTTCTTCGTATTCTCTATGGCCTCAATAACGCGGTCACACCAGGCATCATAGTCGGGTTCTTCCACCTGCAACTCCGGGTGAGCAAGCATATAAGCAACACTTCTTCGCACACCCTCTGAGAAACGGGTCTTGGCACAGAAGCCGGGCACAGCCCTTTTCAGTTTACTGCAGTCGAAGACGACCGTGGCCGATTTATCACCCGTAAGGTTGGCTTCCAACTTCCACTCTTTTGGAGAGACGGCAGCCAGGAAGTCGGATGACACATGGTAGGCCTTTAACTCTACCCCTAAGGCATCCGCTATCGCCTGATAAATCTGATTCCAGGTAAGCGACTCGTCACTCGTAATCTGGAAGGCCTCACCGATGGCTTTGGGATTATCCAGGAGTCCGATAAACCCACGAGCAAAGTCCTCACACCACGTCATCGTCCACAGTGAGCTGCCGTCACCCTGAATGATCACCGGTTTTCCCTCGAGCATACGCTTAGCGATCGGCCAACCACCCTTCAGTCCTCTGACACTGGTAGGGATGCCCGTCTCCGAATAGGTATGACTGGGGCGGATGATCGTCACCGGGAAGCCCTGTTCATGATAGGCTTTCATCAGCACAGCCTCACATGCCATCTTCTCACGGGCATATTGAGAGTAAGGATTCGCCAGCGAGGTTCCCTCGGTTATCAGATAGTTACGCACCGGCTTGTTATAGGTCGATGCAGAACTGATAAAGACATACTGGCGCGTTCTGCCGGAGAACAGACGGATATCACGCTCCACATCAGCAGGAACAAAACCGATAAACTCACAGACAGCATCAAAACGAGTGTCGCCCAATAAGGAGCGTACCCTCTCCTCATCATGAATATCCGAGACAAGCACGTTTACTCCCTCAGGTAAACTGGCATTCCGCGAACCACGATTCAGCAGCCACACGTCATGTCCTGCGGCAACCAACTGTCGGGTAATGGCACTGCTGATCGTCCCCGTGCCACCGATTATTAATATCTTCATGATCAAAAAACGTTTACATGTATGACGATTCAGAGATTGCTTAGTTTAAAATTAGAGAGAGTCTATACTTAATATCTATAGTACCTATAGTATCTATAAAGAATGGCATTTTTAAAATAATGAACATAATGTTTGGAGATTAAGAATATAGTATCTATATTTGCATAAAAATAAATACAAGAACATATGGAACATAGAATCAGACATCTTAAACTGAACAAGAGAGTGAGTATCCTGATGGTTGTTTTACTATCTACCATCAGTATCAGTGCGCAGAAATACAAGGCACAGAATCCTGTAGAGGGTTTCATCGTGACAAATACCGGTGACACCATCCAGGGCACGATAGATTATCTTTCTGAGGAAAAATGCGCCATGAGTTGTATGTTTAAGGGAAAGGCTGAGAATGATTTCCGCCAATATACACCCAACGACATACAGTCATACCGTCTGTTGAACAACGGAGTTTTCTATGTTCGCCGTAATTATCCTGTCGACGGAGTAAGCCGAACATTCTTCGCTGAGTTCCTGTTGCAAGGCAGTGTCAGTCTGTATCACTATTTCGACGGCCAGCAACACTATTATTTCTTGGAAGATGAGAAGGGTGAAATTGCTCAAATAAAACAGGCAGAGGATGAAAAAGAGTTACAAACCACTCCAGGAGAAATGGGCAGGGCGCGAGGAATGAAAGTTATGCAGGCATCCCAGATGTTGCAGCAAAGTCCTCAGGCTGTGAACGATCTCCAGCATAAGGACTTAACTTCCCGTAATCTCACGTCTATCGTGCGACAGTATAATGAGACATTCTGTTCCTCCTGGGGTGACTGTGTGCAGTTTCAATATGACGAGAAAGCATCGAAGACAGCAAAGCCCCGTCTGCGTTTAGAGGCAGGCCTTGCCTACTGGATGTCAAAAAATACAGATGTTGCTGGTACAGGAACATCTCTTCAGCCAACTATTGGTATAGGTATTGACTTAGACTTCCCTCGATATGGACGTAAATTGACACCACAGTTTATGTTGCATCTAAGCAGATTATCTCACACTATTAAAAACTTCTATTTTAAGAACAGCTATAATACGGATGTCGATAAAGTTGTGGTACACACCAATTACTATGATGCCAAACAGCAAGGATATAATGTGCTGGTTCAGATGGGATGCCTTCATCGATTAGCCATGGGTGAAAGTAAAAATAATCTGCTTTTACAGTGGGCCATAGAACCTGGATATATGCTCGGCTTTAAGTCAGAAAGCGAAGTAGGTGATGAAGACACAAGTTCATTTCCATTATTTGGCATACATGCCGGGGTGGGCTTTGAGATACCCACCGGCAGTCACCATCTTAACATTCTTCTGGGCTACGATTGGCTAAAGTCCAAGGATGCCATTATAGACAGGCTACAAGGTATCTCCCTAAAAATAGCCTGGATTAAATAAGTTGTTTATAGCTTGGATTAAATAATTTGTTTAATACCCCAGTTCCTCACCCACGATGACAACGATATGTCTTCCTTTGGGTGAGTGACGCAGGAAGTGGATGTAGTTGCAGATACAGTCAAGGGATTTGCAGTTATGGCACACGCCGTCTGTCTGACAAGGGGTATTGATATTAAAGCGTGCCGCGTTAATAGGACTCGCCGTGCTCCTTGCCCGGGCTAAGGCCGCGTCGACGGTCTGCGCCACCTTGTTGATGCCAATCACGAAGATCACCCGCTTGGGACCCCACGTGATGGCTGCCACACGGTTGCCATTGCCATCGATATTCACAATCACGCCATCCTCACTGATTGCATTGGCACTCGAGAGGTAATAGTCACAAGTGAAGGCACGCTCATAGATGGCCTGCTTCTCTTCTGCCGTCTGCACAAGGTCACGATCAAACACCTGATAGTCTGAAGCATGGAGGGCAGCCGTAAGTCCCATCTTCCGGATAGTATCCGAGCCACCCCATGTCACACTACTGCCCTGGGGCATCAGCGTCAACACCATATTGATGGCCTCCTGAGCATCCTCACAATAATAGGCCTCGAAATGGCGCTTTCTCAGATTCTCTATAATCTTATGTCCTAACAAAAGATTTCTTTTCTTCTTGATATCCATAATGTAATGTATTTTGTTTTTGCAAAAATAATAATTATTATCGATAAATCCAAAGATAGTGATAATTATTCGATATCAGCAGGCTCATCATTAAAAATTGTAATAAATATTTCTCTATTCGGATAAAATAGTTAATTTTGCAACGATGTGTAATATATAATAAGGTGATGCTTTTATGAAGAGACTACTGACGTGTTTCCTACTCACGATATACGGGGGATTGACCCTTTGCTCACAAGAGTTGGCCGACTCTGTGGTATCACGCATGCAAAGACAGTTGACGGTGTTCCCGCAAGAGAAAGTCAGCATGCATGTGGACCGCACGGTATTCCTGCCGGGTGACAGCATCTGCATGAAGGTGTATGTCACCGATGCTGCCACCCTCGTGCCCGTCTTGAAGAGTCAGTTCGTGTATGTAGAACTCCTCGACAGCAAACAACAGTCAGTGCAACGTAAACGCTTGATCGCATCCAACAACCTCTATACCGGACATATCAATCTGCCTCACGACCAACAGCCGGGCATCTATTATCTATGGGCATATACCCTCTATTCCGCTCAGTTGAAGAACTACGACTGTATGGTGCCCATTCAGATAGGCACCGAGAAGCCAGAAGACGATAAGAAGGGTGTCAATAAGACGATCATCCCTCAGTTGCGCTTTTTCCCCGAAGGGGGTTATCTGGTAGAGGGAGCCGTATGTATGGTGGGCTTTGAGGCATCCACCAAAGACGGCGACAGTCTGAGTATCTCCGGTGAGGTGGTGAACAAAGGGGGACAGGTGGTGAGTCATTTCTCAACCTCTCATGATGGTTTGGGGAGATTCCCCCTGTCGATAGAGGTGGGCGAGCGATACACCGCTGTCTGCAGGAATGCCAACGGACATACCTTCTCGTTCCCTCTTCCACAGAGTCGTAATGACGTGGCCTGTCTGCAATGTCGTCAGCGCACCAACGACATACAGGTGATGGTAAACTGCGGGAGTTCGTTTACCTCCAAGTCATTACACCTCCTAGTGCATTGCCGTGGACAGATCGTCAGCTTTCAGGATATCCGTCCGGGATCTGTCTATCATCTCTCCCCCACCTCATTGCCTGCGGGTGTCAACAGTATCCTGCTGATCGACGATGAGGCCCATGTACTCAGTGAACGACTGGTATTCTCTGCCAACACCGACAGTCGTATGCCCCTCACCATCAAGAGTAATAAACAGGAATATAGCATTCGTGACAGCATACCCCTGCAGTTGTCTCTCGAGGGATTGAAGAACGAAGAGTTCGCCTTCCTCTCACTGAGTGTTACCGATGACGGCATCACCCGTGGCAGTCATAGTGAGTCTTTGTGGAGCCAACTCCTGTTATCCTCTGATATACAAAGAAATATCGCCCATCCAGACAACTACTTTACACCCGTGTGGCAAACGGATAGACTCGATCTACTGATGATGGTCAATGGCTGGCGGCGCTATGACATGCCGGCCGTCTTACAAGGCAGTTATACACATCCCACGGTGGAACATGAGTATTCACAGAGTGTGAAAGGAAGAGTGCGGGCGGTATTCAAGAACCAGCCGGTTAACGATGTGCCGGTGACGTTGGCTGTCATGAAACAGAAGTTTGTTGACCAGACGACCACCGACTCTTTGGGACGTTTTGAGTTCAAGGGCCTCAACTTCACCGACAATGCCAATGCCTTTGTCTACGCCATGCGGAAGAATAATCGTCGGTGCCTGATCGAGTTGGATAAGTCATCCGTTGTTCCTCCCCCGGCATTGTGGCAGATCAGACAGGCAGCCAAGTGGATTCCCTGGAAGGATGTGGATAAGGATCTGCTGGAGTCATATGCCCGAGATGGACAACTATTGGATGAGGTGGTCATCAAAGGTGATGCCCCCACCTATATCGTTGACCAGCCTAACGTGTCGTTCGACCGTGATGTGATCAAAGAGGATAAATACGGCAGTCTTGCCTTGTTGCTGCTCTCCACCAACTTCCTGTACATGGACTATGAGAATGAGGTGATTAAGTTGGACCCTGCCTATGCCACCAGCATAGAGAAACTCAACTTGGTGGGTAACGCGGCGGCAGACAGCGTCAGTCCGACAGAAAACTGGCCCACGATCAAACTGTATGTCAATGGATCAGAAGTGCCCAACGCCACTTTCGAGGATATAGAGTTGGCTGATGTCGACCGGGTGGATCTCTATTTAGGAAACCGTGCCTGGATCTTCGGCGTGACAGAAGGCGGTGTAGTAGATATTACCATGCGAGGAGGTGTCCATCGCCCGACCAGTAATGTCTTCAATAATAAGGTTGTCCGTCTGGAGGGTTATCAGGCCCCGGCAGAGTATTACTTCCCGAGGTATCCGAAAGGTTCCAAGCCCTCAGAGATGTTACCCGACGTACGTCGCACGATCTACTGGAATCCCTATCTGCGTATGGTAAAAGACACACCTATGCACCTTGATTTCTACAGTGCAGACATCCCTACCACATACACTGTACGTGTGGAGGGTGTTACCAGTCGTGGAAGAGTTGTCAGTGGCACCCTACCCTTGAAGGTCGCCATAAAAGAATAAGGGATCAAAGCTAGACAGGGCTGAAATGATACAAATCCACAACTGAACCCCACCTGATCTCTACTTTGGTCTTCATTAGAAAATAATAGAGGATTAGGTGGAGATTTGCAACTATACCATTATTTCCTGACTTCGTCAATGCGTCATCCTAATTGTCGAGCATGTCTTTGCAATCTCTAACACCTTATCCACGCTGAGTTTGATTCTCGACATTCTGATGATGCGCTCCTGTCTTTTTATCAAAAAACAGATTTGCCTTCATAATTGGCGTAATAATCTATCGGTCAATGCGTTAGACTTATGAAGGCAAAATTTTTGCCTTCATAATTTTAAGGTTTTTCCGGGATTTTCGCTGCAGAATGTAGAAATTTGGTATTTAACTTTTGCAAGTTCGCTTGCCTTGTAGATAAAGGGAGATAGAAGGAGATAATCATCATTTCCACATGAAGTAGTAATCATTATGACATGAGGTTATCACTATCTTGTGACCAAAACAAGTTGTTTTGGTCTGGAAAAGGGGATATAATCCCATGGGAAAAGTCACTTCTTCTAAACCAAAACAACTTGTTTTGGTCTTATGAAGGCATATGAAGGCAAAAATTTTGCCTTCATACGTACAAGCTATTGGTTATTAATACTTTATGCAAATTATGAAGGCAAGCTCAATTTTAAGCAAATTATCAGGAGGTGGACAATTATTAAAAATACAAGTTTTGCGAGCTCCGTTTGCTTTGGAGATAAAACTATTTTCTAACAGGATCGGTTGTCAGTCCACAACCGAGCTTCTTGAAGATCTTACGATCAACCTCACTGAGCATCACGGTGGCATGCACCTGACAACCGTCGAGCAATGGCAAGCACTCAAGCGCCTTACGACAGTTCTCATCCGTCTGACTGAGAACAGCCAGAGCAATAAGCACCTCATCCGTATGCAGACGAGGATTGTTACCATGCAACATCGAGGTCTTCATCCGCTGGATAGGCTCGATCATCTCCTGAGGGATCAATTTCAAACTATGCTCAATACCAGCCAAGTATTTAATGGCATTGAGGATAAGAGCTGCACTCGGACCTAACAGATCAGATGTCTCGGCGGTAATCAACGTGCCGTCAGCCAGTTCGATAGCCGAGCAAGGAGTACCTGAACGCAGTTTGCGCTCATACGCGGCAACCGTACAACGGCGATCGGCCGTGCTCAGTTTCATTTGTTTCATCAAAAGGGCCAACTTATTCACCTCCTGATCATTATCATGTCCGTCTGCCAGATTACAGAGGGCTGTATAATAACGGCGGATAATCTCCTGTCGGGACGCCTCACAACATACCTCGTCATCACAGATACAGAAGCCCACCATGTTGACACCCATGTCTGTGGGTGACTTATAAGGACTCTCTCCATAGATACCCTCAAAGATGGCATTCAACACAGGGAATATTTCTATGTCACGGTTGTAGTTGACGGTTGTCTTACCATAGGCCTCAAGGTGGAAGTGGTCGATCATATTCACGTCATTCAGATCAGCCGTGGCGGCCTCGTATGCCACATTGATAGGATGCTTCAGAGGGATATTCCAGATGGGGAACGTCTCAAACTTCGCATAACCGGCTTTCACGCCCCGGCGATTCTCGTTATACAACTGACTCAGACAGACAGCCATCTTACCACTGCCAGGACCAGGAGCCGTAACGACCACCAACGGACGGGTGGTCTCTACATAGTCATTCTTACCGAAGCCCTCATCAGAATCTATCAGTTCTACATTCGTGGGATAACCCTCAATAAGATAATGGTAATACACCTTCACCTTACCGAGACGCTCCAGTCGCTCACGGAAAGCCACCGCACTGTGCTGACCGTTGAAATGGGTGATCACCACACTGCTCACATACAGTCCTCTCTGCGTGAACACATCACGCAGGCGCAGCACGTCCTTATCATAGGTGATGCCAAGGTCGCCACGCACCTTATTGCGCTCGATATCCTCCGCACTGATGACAATGATAATCTCGGCATCATCACGCAACTGCATGAGCATACGCAGTTTGCTGTCGGGATGGAAACCGGGTAATACCCTGCTGGCATGATAGTCGTCATACAGTTTTCCACCAAACTCCATGTAGAGTTTATCACCAAACTGAGCGATTCTCTCTTTGATATGCTCCGACTGTATTCTAAGATACTTGTCATTGTCAAAACCTATTTGCATACTGATTTCTTTTGAGTGACTGAATAAATTATTAAAATAAGGTGGAATGAATAATCTATTCCTTTCACGAATGAAAAACAAAAGATTACAAACCGGGATGCAAAGATACAATTTTTTTGGCTAATTAAGAAGGAAATAATTGAAAAACAAAAAAATATTTCTCTGTGAGTACAAGAAAAGTACATGAACGGCAGTTTTATAAATAAAAAGATACTTTCTCAATGATGAACGAAATAATCACAAGCACACAGAATCCAAAGGTAAAACACCTGATGTTACTGCAACAGAAATCGGCAGAACGTAAGAAAGAGGGGGTCTTCATCGTGGAGGGTTGTCAGGAGATTACCCACTGCATCAACAACCATCTGCCCATCATTACCTTATATTACTGTCGTTCTTTGTGGGATCAAGACTATTCTGCCCTGCTTTCTCAGACCTCACAATGTATAGAGGTAGCCGAGAAGGTGTATGAGAAGATGGCTTACAGAGGAAGTACAGAAGGACTGATGGCTATCGTAGAGACGAAGACCTTATCCCTGCATGACCTAAAACTATCGGAATCACCCTTGATCATCGTTTTGGAGAAGGTAGAGAAGCCCGGTAACCTTGGTGCTATCCTACGCAGTGCCGACGCCGCCAATGCCGATGCCGTGATCGTTTGTGACCCACTGACAGATATCTATAACCCGAATATCATTCGCAGTTCGGTAGGCGCTGTCTTTACCGTGCCTTGCGTGGTCTGTTCCTCAGAAGAATGTATCGCTTATTTGAAAAAGCATGACATCCAGATACTGACCGCCCAGTTGCAAGACTCACACCTCTATTATGATATCGACATGAAGAGAGCGACGGCGATTATCATGGGAACGGAATCCACCGGACTGACACAACAGTGGCGGTTGGCTGCCGATGCGCATATCCGTATTCCGATGTTAGGACAGATCGATTCATTGAATGTGTCAGTAAGCACAGCCATCCTGTTGTTCGAGGCTGTCAGACAGCGACAGTGTGCCAAACTGTCGTAGGAATAAAAAAATTAACTAAAAGTAGTCAAATTAATAATAGTTCAATGAATGTAAAAAAAACACTTTTGCACGCAAATAACTTTTAATACCCCTTACAATAGTGTTAAAAGAGAACAAAACAAACAGACAAATTGACAGATTTACATTTTTTGCCCCTATTTTTGCATTGTCCTTTTGGGATCATGACAATGTCATTAATAAACGAGTAAAAAACAGTAAAACAATAAAACAATGAATATGAAAAAAGTATCAGACTATTTGGTTTATGCAATGAGCATTCTCGCCATTGTATTTTCTGCAAGTTCTTTCGTTAAGGTGTATGCCAACAAGACACCGCTCACATCAGTAACATCATCATCAGCGGCTCCAGGACAACCAGTTGACCTGACCTTCGCTGCTGAAAAAGCAGTACCCTCTGTCGTAACGATCAGAGTGGTGCAGAATAGTAAGACACAGACTGTCGAGGTAGAGGATCCGTTCGGAGATTTCTTCAGTGATCCATTCGGATGGTTTGGCAACCCGGGTCAAAACAATAAACAGAAACGTCAGGTACAGACCCCGAAGCGCCAAGGTAGTGGCTCAGGTGTGATCATCTCTAAAGACGGATATATCGTAACCAACAACCACGTGGTAGCTGACGTTGATGAAATCACCGTCGTATTGACAGACAACCGTGAGTTCTCTGCAAAGGTTATCGGAACAGATCCTTCATCTGACCTGGCCCTCATCAAGGTGAACAGTAATGACTTACCAGCCATCACCATCAGCGATAGTGAGAAACTGCGTATCGGTGAGTGGGTACTCGCTATCGGTAACCCCTTCTCACTGGGAACAACGGTTACTGCCGGTATCATCAGTGCCAAGGCTCGTGGTATGGGAATGAACAGCGTAGAGAGCTTCATCCAGACCGATGCCGCCATCAACCGTGGTAACTCTGGTGGTGCATTAGTAAACACCAATGGTGAGTTGGTAGGTATCAACGCGATGTTGTACTCTGAGACTGGTTCTTACAGCGGTTATGGTTTTGCCATTCCTACCACTATCATGAACCGCGTGGTTGACGACCTGAAGAAATATGGTACTGTACAGCGTGCTATCCTGAATATCGAGGGTACTGATGTAAATAACTATATCGACCGTGAGAAGGCTAATGGTAAGGATGCTCCTGACCTGGGTACGCTCGAGGGTATCTACGTAGCTAAGGTGAATGAGGATGGTGCTGCCGCAGCAGCCGGACTGAAGGAAGGTGATGTGATCACACAGATCGACAACAAGAAAGTCAGCAAGATGGCAGAGTTGCAGGAGTATCTCTTCAGCAGCAAGCGCCCGGGTGACAAGGTAACCATCACTTATCTGCGTAACAAGCAGAAGAAGTCGGCTACCGTAACATTGAAGAACACACAAGGAAATACCAGCGTGGTGAAGAGTGCAGACCTCGATGTATTAGGTGCAACCTTCCGTCCTGTTAACGACAGTGAGAAGAAACAGCTTGAGATCAACTATGGTCTGAAGGTGATGAAGGTGAACAGTGGTGCCTTCAAGAAATCAAACGTTCCAGACGGTGTTATTCTGTTGACAGCCAATGATAAACCGTTGAAGACTATCGACGATCTGCAGGAGGCAGTTAAGGTGGCATCTACCAGCAAAGATCCTGTTATATACATTAAGGCAATGTTCCCAACTGGTAAGCGTACCTACTACGTAGTAATGCTGCAAGACTAATTTCAATGATTATATGTGGGCCGGAGGCATTCTATGGTGTCTCCGGCCTTTTATATTAAAAATGATGACTTTTTGAACAAACAACACTTTATAGACCACAAATAAGTAATAATTTTTCATTGAATTGAAATATATTTGTCTATAAAATATTTGTTCATATAAATGAAAAGTCGTATTTTTGCATCTGCATAAATTGATTACACACATGAGACAGCTGAAAATTACCAGATCTATAACTAATCGTGAAAGTGCTTCTCTCGATAAATATCTTCAAGAGATAGGGCATGAAGACCTGCTTACTGTTGACGAGGAAGTAGAACTGGCACAGCGTATACGCAAGGGTGACAGAGAAGCTTTGGAAAAACTTACCAAGGCTAATCTCCGTTTTGTCGTATCTGTTGCTAAGCAGTATCAGAATCAAGGACTCAGTCTGCCCGACCTTATCAATGAAGGTAACTTAGGACTGATCAAAGCCGCAGAGAAGTTTGACGAGACACGAGGATTTAAGTTTATCTCGTATGCTGTGTGGTGGATCCGTCAGAGTATCCTCCAGGCTATCGCAGAGCAGAGCCGTATTGTCCGTGTTCCACTCAATCAAGTGGGCAGTGTGAATAAGATCAATCGGGTGATGAATAAGTTCGAGCAAGAGAACGAGCGTCGCCCCAGTGTGGATGAAATAGCAGAAAAGACAGACATCCCCTTCGAGAAGATCGAGGATGCCATCAGCGTCAACAACCGTCATGTATCCGTAGACGCCCCATTTGTAGATGGTGAGGACAACAGTCTGCTGGATGTGCTGGTGAACGACGACGCACCGATGGCCGACAGGATGTTAGTTATCGAATCATTGCGCGAGGAGATCAACCGTGCGCTGACCTCTCTCAATGAACGTGAACGGAATATCATCGAGGCTTTCTTTGGTATCAACCAGACGACTGAGATGACCCTCGAAGAGATTGGTGAGAAGTTTGGGTTGACACGTGAGCGTGTACGACAGATCAAAGAGAAAGCCATCCGCAAACTGCGTCAGAATACAAAAAGCAAAATGCTTAAATCATATTTAGGACTTTAATTATATAGTATTTTTTTAGTGATGAATAAAAGAAGAATCATCCTCCTCTTATTAACGCTCGTTCTTTCACTCCATATCTCCGCACAGAAATCAACCATGCAGAAGATCTACGCATATGGTTTCTCTGCTTCATTCACCGACTCTGTAGCCTATTTTACAGAGATTCAGGAGATTGACAGTGCATGGATAGGAACAAAGACAAAATTCCTGGAGAACAGAGACAGTTACTCTTATCAGTTGAAGGAATATTTTGCGCAACAGGGTGACAAGAACCGCACATGCATGATTATCTTCGCTTTGGAAAAGAAAGATATTGAGAAGAAATACCTGAAGATGAAGAAGAAATACATCAAGGAAGGTAATTTCGATATACGATATCTTTCTAAGACCGAATTCGCCTTCCATGCAGTAGAACCCAACGAGATTATTGAGGAGGCCGCTCCTGCTGAGAACGATAAGAAAAAGAAGAAAGATAAGAAGAAAAGATCGTAAGCCACACAATGACATCCAACTGTTATCATTTTTGTATTGCCGATTTTCATGTAAGGGTTCTCTTTAAGGAATCCAAGCATAACGGCATGCATCTTCTTTCCTCCATGCAACCGTTTGTAGAAGAGGAAGTTCCAGCGGATTCTTTATTGTTTCAGTTAACCGTTGATGATGAGATTCCAGTTATCGGTAAGGATCATCGTGAACGAGTAGGACGTTTTGATTCTGGCAATGGCATGACGGTCGTTGACCGATTGGAGGATGGTGGCTATCAGTATATCATCAAGGATATTTACGAGCGTGAGTGCTGTCTGTTACAGACCAACAAAGAGTTTTCCGACTGCCGTTGTGCGCTCAATGGAAATGAAGACATGCGCAGTTTTGGTATTACCAACGCACTGATGATTGTCTATGCTTTTGCGGGCAGTTTCCAGCAGACACTCCTTATCCACGCTTCTACCATTCTCAACAATGGCTACGGCTATGCCTTTATCGCAAAGAGCGGAACAGGCAAGAGCACGCATACCCAACTATGGATCAAGCACATCCCTGGTTCTGAGTTGATGAACGATGATAATCCCATCGTTCGCGTCGTAGGTGATCAGGCATTTATCTATGGTAGTCCGTGGAGTGGCAAGACCCCCTGCTACCGACAGATAAAGGCTCCATTAGGAGCCATCACCCGTATTGACAGGGCTCCTAAGAACAGCATAGAGAAGTTATCGCCCATCGAAGCATTCGCTTCTCTCCTACCCTCGTGCTCCAACATGAAATGGGATAAGGATATCTTCCATAGTATCTGCAACACCGTAACAAGGGTGATCGAGTTGACCAACTGTTATACCCTCCATTGTCTTCCCGACCAAGAAGCAGCAGAGATATGCCACAAAGAAATCTCGAGATAAAGGAAGTACAGTTTGCTAACGCCATCTTGTTGCCTGAGGTTGTCAAACTGCTGGATGAAGGACATACCGTGACACTGCGACTGAAAGGTTTCAGTATGCGTCCGTTCTTGGAGAATGAGCGTGACAAAGCACTCCTGAAGGCTGTTGATGAAATACACGTGGGTGACCCAGTCTTGGCAGAGATCAGTCAGGGTGTCTACGTGCTACATCGTATCATTGCCATTCATGATGAACAGGTGATATTAAGAGGTGATGGTAATCTCACAACGGAGACTTGCCGCAGGCAGGATGTGAAAGGTATAGCCACAGGCTTTTACCGGAAAGGGAAAAAGCAATTAGACAAGACAGACGGATGGAAATGGAAGACCTACTCTTGGTTGTGGATGCGACTCTTTCCTATACGTCGCTATCTCTTGGCCTTCTACCGTCGGATATGGATAAAAATATTTAAGCAATGAAGATAAAGAAAGGATTCAACCTACGTACCATCTGCGGCCAGGAGGCTATCGTGGCAGAAGGTATTGAGAATATCGATTTCAGTAATATCATCCAGTTGAATGAGCCGGCCGCTTACCTCTGGAAGGCATTACAAGAGATGCCGTCATTCACTACTGAGGATATGGCTCAGTTGCTGATGAAAGAGTATGAGGTATCTCACGACATTGCCCTGCAAGACTCAGCATATCTCGCAGGGCAATGGAAAGAGGCCGACATCGTAACTGATTAATACGACTGTCGCTATTTCTACTTGATGGCTACCTTCATCGGAGTATGGAGTGCATCCAGATACTCTGATGAACGTAGTTTCCACTCATTCATCGTACGCACATCATTCTTACTCCAGGCAGAACCGAAGTAATAGGTATACTTAGTGCCCGGTTGGTAACTGACGATACCTACAGCGTGACCGGCAATACCATTGGCCGGCTCCTTAAGAAACATTGGTTTTGTGCTGTCAACACCATTGGGAAAAACCACACCTACATAAATCTGGAAGTTCTGTGCATTAGGATTATCTGTCGGATCAGCATAGAGCACCATATCCTTATCACAGATCATGCTCTCTGTATCTTCCTGATGCACGACAAGACCCATAGCCAGATTCGTAGCTTTCTTCAGTCCCTCATACCATACCGTACATTTGTTGTAGTTGGAGCCTTTGTCAAGACTGATGATCCTGTGCTCTACAACACCCTCTTGTCCGTTGATCGTAGCAGGATTATAAGTCACATGAACCGTGAAGCGCAGAGGACCATTGTCTAAGATCTGATACTCCTTATAGCAATAAGGAAGAATCAACTCATTACCGTTCATCAGTGCAGGAGCACCACAACCCAATGTAGGACCTACCTTATAGCAGTCAAGACCATAGCCATGATCATAATGGTAAGTGGTAGCCTCTTCCACGGCATGAGCCTCTTCAGTCTTACCTGCTTTCTTCAACTCCTGGATTCTGCCATGGTTAGACAACTCTACATCATAACGCTTCTCAACCTCCAGGTCAGGGGTATTCTTTACCCACACATCTGTACCGAAGGCACGCTCACCACTACGCTGAAGAGCCGGACCGTAGATGCGATATGCCGTACGATCGTTCTCCCAGGCGATATCATCCACACGCTCCGGATACTGACGACCAGTCACAAACACCTTGCTTTCGCGAGGTGTACCCTTTGTAATGGTAAACGTAGCACTGCCACAAGGACGTACGGCTGCGTCCAACAGTAACTTTCCATCATGGGTGATCTGATAGCCCACCTCCTGATTCAATGCGTTCTTGACAATAAACTGCTCACTTGACTTAATACCCAGTTTCGCATATACCTTATTGACATCTACCTCGACAATCTCCTGTCGCTGTACACGTTCATCATTCGTCACAGTCACCACCACATCCTTGGCAGATACATACTGTGAGAAACATAGTGCACTCCATGTCAGTGCCACAAAAAACTTACTAATTCTCATATCTTTATTATTAACTGTAAACTCTAAACCATAAACTCTAAACCTTAAACTTTAAACCCTAAACTTTAAACCCTAAACTTTAAACCCTAAACTTTAAACCCTAAACCCTAAACCCTAAACTCTAAACTATTTCAGATTCTCAATGAAGTGATTGGCAATCTGACGGAGCAGGTGATTACGGGTATTATTACCGTAGATACTGTGATTCCTATTCGTATACACATTCATACGGAAATCCTTATCAGCCTGTACCAGTGCCTCTGTATATTCGAAAGTGTTCTGCGGATGGACATTATCATCAGCCAGTCCATGACACAGCAATAGGGCACCATGCATCTTAGCAACACGGATCGTTGGATTGGTATCATAACCCGATGGGTTCTCCTGCGGTGTACGCATGAAGCGCTCGGTATAGATCGTGTCATAGAAACGCCAGTCGGTGGGAGGTGCTACAGCAACACCAGCCTTGAAGACCGGACGACCCTCACTCATACTCATCAGGGTGTTGAAACCGCCGAAACTCCATCCCCAGATACCGATATTGTTCTTGTCTACATAAGGCAGAGAACCCAGATAGATTGCTGTCTCCACCTGATCACGGGCCTCAAGTTCACCCAGTCGTTTATAGATACATTTCTCAAAATCAGCACCACGGGCACCTGTACCACGACCGTCGACACAGACAACGATGAATCCTTCCTGACACAGATAAGCATCATACAGACAACCAGCACCCATACTGCCCATGCTCCAAGCATTCTTCACCTGTTGACTGCCGGGACCGCCGTATTGCCACATCACCACCGGGTATTTCTTTGAAGGATTGAAGTTGACAGGCTTTAGCATCACGCCATTCAGCACCACACCCTCAGAAGTGGTAAACTGGAACATCTCTTTCTTAGGGAGACTGAGATTTGACAGATTTGCCCGTAAACCAGCATTATCAAGCAAAGCCTTCACCTCTTTTCCCTGCTGGTTGCAAATAGATACCCGATAAGGGGTATTGCAGTCGCTCCATGTATTGATAAAGAATTTGTAATTCTTGCTGAAGATGGCGTCATTCCATCCTGTGCGACTCGTCAACTGCTGAGTCTTACCATTCTTGGAAGTGACATATACCTCTCTCTCGAGCGGAGTCTTACCGGCTGCCTGAAAATACACATTGCCGTTTGACTCATCATAACCATAGAGAGCTGTTACCTCACCGGGAATATTCGTGAGTTTCTTCTGGAGGGTTCCGGTAAGCGAATAGAGGTACAACTGCATATGTCCGTCACGGTCACTCGGC
Organism: uncultured Prevotellaceae bacterium; assembly: GCA_902797505.1. GTDB lineage: Bacteria > Bacteroidota > Bacteroidia > Bacteroidales > Bacteroidaceae > Prevotella. Next base: position 17,544 of record CADBSW010000046.1, read on the forward strand.
ACAATGATATGCTGTGAAGTGAAGGCTACTCCTGCCACGGCATCCTCAGAGATATACTTGTCTGCCTTCTCTTTGACAAGCAGTTGTGCGATCGTACTACGGGGATTTGCACCGTAGATATTCAGTTCATCCTGATGGCGGTTCATCGTATAGACGATAATCTTCTCAGGATCCTCGGTAGTTTTGATACGTGGAATATATCCGTCTTTATCCAGTGGTACCTGGATCTGTCGGGTCTGACGACTCTGGATATCAAAGCTATGCACTGTCACCGTGCTGTTCTGCTCTCCGGCTTTTGGATATTTGTAGGAATAGACGCCGGGATAGGTGGCATACTGATTATAGGCGGGATACTGTCCCTTAAACATCTGTAACTGATATTCGGGCACCTTTGACTCGTCAAAACGGATCCAGCAGATCATCGAACCATCAGCATTGAAGGTCATAGCGGTATTGAAACCAAACTCTTCCTCATATACCCAGTCGGGTATTCCGTTGATGATCTCATTACGCTTTCCATCCTTGGTTACCTGACTTTCTGCATTGCCATACAATAACTTCACCAGATAGATATTGTTGTCACGAACGAAAGCCACCTGAGTACCGTCTGGACTCCATATCGGAGACTGTTGAGGACCATACTCAGAGAGTTTCTCCATCCTGCGCGTAGCGATATTGTAGATATAATAAACAGCAGTAGCTGAACGACGGTAGATCCGTTGGGTATTGGTCTGAATCAACATCTTTGTACCGTCGGGACTGAGGATGTATCCATCAAAACGGTCAACCTTCTCCGTCAACGTATTGTCAACATCAAAGAGTACGCCCGTTTGCTCTCCAGTCTTGAAAGAATATTTCACTATCTGCTTGCCATTCAAACTGATCTGTGCATAACTGTCACCGTCAGGTAACGGGGTTACGGCACTTAGAGTTTTGGCATAATACTTTCCACCAGTGACATCCTTGATAGTCAATTCACCGGCAGCCATAAGTGTAAGTGCTACTGTCATGAAGACAGCAGACAAGATTGATCTTTTATTCATCGTTATTTTAGTATTTATCCATTTACTTGCAAAAATACATAATTATTTCGGAACATGAGCCTGTCTTCCTAAAAAAATATGTATTTTTGCAATAATCATGGAAATGCATTATAACGATTTCGGTCATTGGATCCGACAACAGTTCCCTTATCGTGTACAGAAACTCTCTGTAGACGCAGGATTCAATTGTCCCAACCGTGACGGAAGGATATCTACAGGGGGATGCGTATATTGTAACAACAAGACCTTCAACCCCTCCTACTGTGATCGCAGCAAGTCGATTACAGCACAACTCACAGAGGGCAAGACATTCTTCGCTCGCAAATACCCCACAATGAAATACCTGGCCTATTTCCAGGCATTTACCAACACGTATGACTCATTAGACAAACTGAAAGAGAAGTACGAGGAGGCACTGTCAGTGGAGGATATTGTCGGTTTGGTCATCGGCACTCGTCCTGACTGTATGTCAGATGAACTGTTGGATTACCTGGAGGATTTAAACCGGCGTGTGTTTGTGTTGGTAGAATATGGTATTGAGTCAACCAATGACGCGACGCTACGTAGAATCAACAGGGGACATGACTTTGCCTGCACGAAAAGAATCGTTGAGAAAACGTCAGAAAGAGGTATCCTTTGTGGTGGACATATCATCATGGGATTGCCTGGTGAGAAACGAGAGGATATTATTCGACAGGCACCTGTCATCTCCTCATTACCCCTGAATATCCTGAAGATCCACCAGATGCAGATCATCAGGGATACGCCATTAGCTCAACAGTATCTCTCTGATCCTACGATCTGTCAGTTATGTGATGTCGATGAGTACATCCGTCTGATCGGTGACTACCTACCCTATCTGCGAAAAGATCTGATTCTGGAGCGGTTTGTCTCTCAGAGTCCGAAAGCGTTGCTCATCGCCCCGCAGTGGGGATTAAAGAACCATGAGTTTACCGATCGCCTGAATAAGTATCTGGCAGAGCATCACATCTTCCAGGGAGAACGACCTTAAGAACCACAATGATCCTAAGGACCTTAAGGACTTTAAGGACTTTAAAGACCTTAAGGATTAAGGCCATTAAATCAAAAAAGAGAGGCCTAAGCCTCTCTCCTAATTGCGGTTTTTATTTTCGTTTCTCTTACGCTGATCGTTTCTTTTATTCCTATTCTCCAGTGCTTTGTTGAAGGCGTGTCTGTGGAAATTCTCTTCCTCACGCAACAACTTATACACCTTTGAGGCGGGCAGTATCTTCAGGAATTTATTGTGATACTGCTGCTGCAACTTCTTCATCTGTAGCTCATTGGCATCACGCTGCTGGATGTACTTCTTGCACTCTGCATCAGAATTCCTGTTAAACTTCCTGTTATTGTTCTCAAAGACAGCGCGCTGCTTCTTTTTCATCTCACGATAAACAGGCAGGAAAGCCGCTGACTCACTGGCGGAAAGGTCTGCTTTCTTTATGATATATCGCTCCATATCAGCCTGATAGCGCTCAGGGTTAAACCGTCTGTTATCTTTGTTTTGAGCACTGATATTGATGCTGATGGAGAATATTAAGACCGTTAATAATAATATACTTTTCTTGATCATCTTTTAGTGGTTATTGTCTGTAGATTCATCTGAAATAAAACGGTACATAGACACATTATCGACCATGGCGTACTCTGCCACTTGGTCGATGGTATACTCTTCAGTGGATGACTGCACCTCTGCATAAGGAGTAGATGTTTGCAGACTGTGATAGCCGATGACACCTACACCGAATACGACAGCACATACGGCAGCGGCTACAGAATAGGGGCGCAGACGATACCATAATGTTGTCTTCCTTACTGGCAACACCACTTCCTGAGCGGGCAGACTATCCATGATCTGCTGGGAGAGGTTATCAAAATACCCCTCCGGCACACGGAATGGATTAGTGTTACCAAACTGTTTTCGTATAAGGTCTTCTTCCTTCATGGTGTAAATATTTTGTTATTTGGACGTTATCTATTATAAAAGGTTTAATGAAAATTCAATTTTTATTCCCTCGAATGCACATATTCGCTGATTTTCTTCACCGCTATATGGTAAGATGCCTTGAGCGCACCCTCTGAAGTGCCGAGAATCTTGCTGATATCACTGTACTTCATTTCATCAAAATATTTCATGGTAAAGACCATCCGCTGTACCTCTGGCAACTGGGCTACAGCCTCCTGCAACAGAGCTTGGATGGAGTCACCATCAAAATATTCGTCTGCCAGAAGATGGTTGCTCACAGATACTGCCGTAGCGTCGGTGCTCACCGTGTTCTTCTGTCGTCGCAGAAAATCAAGACTCTCATTGATGGCAATGCGGTATAACCAGGTGGATATCTTCGACTTGTTCTCGAAATCACCGAGGTTATTCCATGCTTTGAGGAATGTATTTTGCAGAATATCGTTCGCATCATCATGATCCAAGACGATATGACGGATTTTCCAATACAATGACTCACTGTATTGATTGACGATCATGCTGAATCCCTGACGCACCGTCTTGGGGTCAGAGAGCATGGCTGTCACCCGTTTCTCATCATATTCTTTCATTCAATCACGTTATTTAATAAACGGTTTGAGTTCTTTATACAGGGCTTTATCATAGCCATACACATCATTGTATGAATGCAAAGCACCCTCACTATCAGGATAGAGCGTATAGTAAGTGATGTAGACTGGTACCTGGGGATCTACCACCACCCTGTTTATCAACTTATCCTTATCGATCTCTATTTTTTCTTGATCCTTTTTCTCTTCTTTATTTTCTTTGTCGTACAGCACACTGATATCGGTGGTCATGGAGTATTTGATCTTTTCGATCAGCTCATCATCCTTGTCATTCATCAGGAAGACAGCCATATCAAAGGGGCGCTGCAGTCGGATACATCCATGACTCACAGCCCTGTTCTGTTTGTTGAAGATCCAGGGCGAGGAGGTGTCGTGCAGATAGACCGCAAAGTTATTGTCGAAACGGAAGATAATCCTTCCTAAGGAATTACCCGGTCCACCAGGCTGAACGATATATTGCTGTCCTTCCTTTATCTTCGTATAAGATGCCTCAGAGAGATCCACCTTTCCTTTCTTCCTGTCTACGATGTACATCTTCTCACGCCGCAGATAACCCGTTTTGTACACCACATCTTCTGCAATACTCTTCGGCAGTATCCAGTTAGGATTCACATCCATCCGCATGATCTTACTCGTCAGCAAAGGGGTCTTGGTCTTCACCGAACCGCAACCGATACGCATGGTCATCACACTGTCTTCATCCACGGCAATCGCCTGGAAAGCAGGAATATTCACCAATACATATTTCTTATGATCTTGCGGATAATCTTTCAACTGCCACCGGCAACGCTCGATATTACATTGTGCCAGCATCTCTTCCTTGCTGCCTGGTGCCGTCTGCTTGAGATAGTCAACCAACTGATAATACAGTTTATTCTTGGGTTGTACTTCTTTTAAGAATGAGGCCACACTGTCCTTACGAATCTTGCGGTATGCCTGCTGGAAGAACTGTTCCCCTGCATGTTCCACTGGGATGTCAAAGACATGGAAGTAAGTGACATGCAGAGAGTCGGAATCCTTCACGCATAGGTTATTGAATAGTTTATCCGGATTGATATAGCCATATCTCTGTCCAGCGGTATATTTCAGGAAAGCTCTCGTGAGGTTATACTCCAGTCGGGCCATCAGGGCATTGATATTATCCTGCTCACTGGTATCCAGATTCCGTATTCTCTCTATATCAGCTGCCAGTTGTCTTTTCCTGAACATCGCTTCTTTCAAACCGGTCTCTCCTACTCTTTCAAGATACGACAACAGAGAGTCGGCCCTGCCATCAATACCATGACGATTGATCCAAAGGAACGGATTCTTATCTCCATAGTAGGCTCGTACCTGTCGGTCAGACATCATCTTACTGGTATCTGCCTTGACGATATGATGCAGGTGGTGACGGATTTCAGAGGGGGTGATAACAAAAGAAGGCGTTTTCAGTGATGAAAACGCTTCCAATGTGATCTTTCTATATGGATACTCCGTCTTCTCTTCACACGACATTAACAGAATGACAGCGAATAAAAAGAAAACGAGCACTTTATTACTTGACAAGGTATAAGGAACTATTTATTAATAGATATCTTTCGAACAACCTTACCTACTTTTACGATGTAGCATCCTTTCGGCAGATTCAGCTCATACTGACGGTCAGCACCCTCTACTCTGACTGACATGACACGTACACCCGTGAGATTATACACATAGAGCATCTCTCCGGTAGCACCTGAAACATGTAATACGTTATCCTTAAAAGAAACGGTAACCTCCTGAAAATCAGCCTCAATAATCTCTACTGCCGTAGCAGCCTGTGTATGAATAGGGATACACAGCAAGAGGAATAAAGGAAGTATTATCTTGAGTATATTTCTTACCATAAGCACACATTTTCTGCAAAAATACAAAGATTATTTGAAAAATGCAAATATTTGCGCAATTATTTAATCTTTAAGGACCTTAAGGACCTTAGGGACTTTAAGGACTTTAGGGACTTTAAAGACCTTAAGGTCACTAAAGCTCTATCACCATCCGCTCATTACTGAGAAAACTCTCCAGGAAAACAGCCCTGGCTTCATTCAAGAGAACAGTCTCATCCTCATACCTCGAACTGTAATGCCCTAAATAGAGTCGCTCCACCTTGGCGTCGCGCGCCACCATCGCTGCTTGCTCTGCCGTGGAATGACAGTATTTCTTGGCATTCTCGATCTGATCATTAGCATAGGTACTCTCATGATAAAGCACATTCACGTCCTGTAACAGTTGATACAACTCTGGGATATATCTTGTGTCAGAACAATAGGCATAGGCTTTTACGGGATCGGCAGGTGTCACCAACTGTTCATGCTCCAACACCGTGCCATCCTCTGTGGTCCATCCCCCACCCGCCTTGATATTGTTGATCTGACTAAGGGGGATATTGAAAGCATCAATCATATCCCTGCGGATATGAGGCAACAGCGGTTTCTCCCGGAAGAGGAATCCGCAACAAGGCATTCTGTGCTCAAGGGGTATCGAGGTCACGGTCATACTTTTATCCTCATAGATCACAGCATTCTTCGTAGTGTCTACGGCATGGAACTCCACCTCAAAGGAGAGATGCGGACAGAACATGGTGATCTGCTCATTGAGCATCTTTTCCAAGGCAACGGGAGCATATACATGCAGAGGATTGGTGCGCCCTAATAAACCGAACGTACTGATCAAGCCGATCAAACCAAAACAATGATCGCCATGAAGATGACTGATGAATACCGACTGCAGTTTGGAGAAATGCACGTGTGTATGACGGAGCATCGTCTGTGCCCCTTCAGCACAGTCAACCATCATAAACTTACCACGTATCTCAACGATCTGACAAGAGGCATTGTGCTTAAGTGTCGGCAGAGCACTGCCACAACCTAAGATATGAACCTTAAACGTACTGCTCATCAAGATTATCTCAGTCGTTTATAACTATAGATACCACGGTCGTTCTCCAGCATCAAACTGTCTACACCCAACTCATAAACGCTGAAGGTATCGCTGGAAAGAACCAGTCGACCATTGTTGATTTTCCACTCACGGTATGGATGCGGCTCATGGGTATCCCCCTCGACAATGCCACCTTCCATAATCTCAAAACTACGGTCGAGTGCCACCCACTTGCCTAATAAGGTCGTGAGGTTCACCACCATATTAGAGCGCAGCACACCATCCTCATCGGTCTCTACGATCGCTGCCATACGATCACCCACTGCCATACCACCGCGTACAGACATCACCGAGTCGGTATTCACCATGATGATCAGCGTGTCGTTATCATCAGTGATCAACTCGAGGGTATGCATGGCACTGCCATCACCACAACGTCCGTACAATGTGGTGTCAACCGCCTCTATCGTGTCGTTTGACAGCATATCAGATACCGGGGCACTCTTCTTGTCATTACAACTGGTAATACCCAAAAGGAGCATCGCAAAACACAAAACACCAAATCCTCTCTTCATATTATTCTGTTTCTTGGTTTTCTTTTTCCTTAGCCTCATTCCAGAGCGCATCCATCTCTTCGAGTGACATCTCCGTCAGCGGCTTACCCATCTTGATAGAGTGATCCTCTACATAATTAAACCTGCGGATAAACTTCTGGTTCGTGTATTCCAGAGCAGTGTCGGGATTGAGTTTATACAGACGGGCGGCATTGATCACAGAGAAGAGGAAATCGCCCAACTCACGAGTGGAATGCTCCTTGTCTTCTTTACGTACCTCTGTCTCCAACTCATCCAGTTCCTCACGCACCTTCTTCCATACATCCTGTTTGTCTTCCCAATCAAAGCCTACATTACGGGCTTTCTCCTGAATACGGAATGCCTTGATCAGCACCGGTAAACCATTGGGAACACCAGACAGCACACGCTTGTTACCATCTTTCTCACGCAACTTGATCTGCTCCCAGTTTTGTAATACCTGGTCGGAAGTCTTGGCATCAGCAAACTCACGTCCCTCTGTCTCTTCCCCATAAGGTAAGGGTTTGGGATGCTTGGCCCCCACCTGTGAAGGATGATAGATATGCGGATGACGGAATATCAGTTTGTCGGCCTGCTGGTTACACACATCAGCAATATCAAAATCACCGGTCTCACTACCTATCTTCGAATAGAACAAGACGTGCATCAGCACATCACCCAGTTCTTTGCAGATTTCTTTCTTATCGTCTTTCAACAGAGCATCACACAACTCGTATGTCTCCTCTATCGTATTCGGCCGCAGACTCTCATTGGTTTGTTTCTTATCCCAAGGGCATTTCTCCCTGAGTTGATCAAGCACATCCAACAGTTTCTCAAAAGCAGCTAATTTCTCTTCTTTTGTATGCATAATCGATTTTACATCAATAACAAGGGCAAAAATACAAGAAAATATGGAAATAAACAAATAATATCGATATTTTCAATTTAAAGATTATCAACACAGAGTAACAGAGTAACAGAGATTCTTCAAATTATAATATCTCAATATATAAATATAAACTCTGCGTCTCTGTCCCTCTGTGTTATATAAATCATTGAAGAAACGCTCTCAACCGTGCGACATACTCCTCCGGATAATCATGATACGACCACGCATGTACTGTGCCCTTGGTGACCCACAACTCCTTATCACCTTTTTTATTATTATATAAAGGGTGCACCATCTCAAAGGGCACAAAACGGTCTTTATCCCCATGGATGAACAACATGGGATACGGACATTTCGCCACCTGATTGAGCGGTGATGCTTTCTTGAAGCGCCAACCATCTTTCATTCCACAAACGATACTGGCACCATACAACAGAGGGAAAGGCGGTAACTTAAATTGTGACTTCATCTCATGCTTGAACTCATCCCACACACTGGTATAGCCGCAGTCCTCCACAAACTTGATCGAGCGGATACCTACGGGCATCGGCTCTCCCGACACATTCATCGTGGTAGCGGCACCCATGGAGATGCCATGCACCACCATCGTATCGGTTTTAAAATGCTCCATCCATTCCAAGACATCATGACGCTCTTTCCATCCCATACCGATACGCTTACCCTCACTCAGTCCGTGGGCATGCAGATCGGGCACCAACACATCGTAGCCTAACTCTTTTTCATAGATACGGGCAATCATCATCATGCCCATTCCCTGATCTCGCCAACCATGAATGAGGACAGCCCGCCGCGTATTATTCGGCGTATGACGTATCACATAGGCGTGATGCCGCTCACCGGTTGACATATATAAAAAGGTGTCGGTGATGGCATGGTGCTGCCTGAGACTGTCCATCCAGGGTTTCACCTCGGGGTAATGTCTGCACACCTGTTTGAATTTCAGTGCGGTGTCCGCACGGTTCTTGGTGGGCTTCAGGGCGTAGTTTACCATGTAAAAACTGCCACCTACCGTTGCGGTGATACAACTGTTCATCATTAGGATGATGGTGATTAATATAAGAGGTAATATAAACTTCCGATACTTAAACATATTATTCTTTTCCGGCAAAGTTACGCAAAGTCGAGTGAAATGCAAAAGGAAAGCTTGCTTTTCTTTTCATTTCCGAGATGGGTTATGCCGAGTCACAGACGGGGACAGGCACCTTACTGAGCCTGTACCCGAGTTCTATAAACTAAAAAGAGGTGCCGAAGCACCTCCTTTTAGTACGAATACTTATTCAGCTAATGGATCGTATGTTCCGTTAGATCCATTGTGATAGTAATCTTCCCATCCTACTGTCTGTGGCAGGTCAGGGTTAGCGATCTGCTCATTCTGTGACAATCCCCAGATATAGTAACGTGGGTTCCATGTCATGGTAAGTGGCGTATTGTCAGAGCTATAAGCATCACCCTTGATCTTCTTACGGGTAAGATACTTATCATAGAATTCCTTCAAATGATTCAACTGTGTCTCCAAAGGATCCTTTACAAGACTCTCACTCAGATCAATAGCATAGGCATCACGCTCTGTACGTGTCAAACCACCCATATTTGACTTTAAGATAGGATCAGGATTTGTATCATCAATCAGTTCAATCCATGGTCTGAAATCACCTTCTTTTCTTGTAGGCATAGGCCATGTACGTCCGCTGGTACCGTCAGTGTAGTTATAATTATCCTGGAGACGGAACACGAACTCATCGCGACGCTGCCCTACAAATGGCTTGAAGCCTAAGTAGGTACAGGTGTTACCACCCCAACCGGTCAGTGCCTTACAACCAACAGAAGCAAAGTCCTTACCACCGTCGAAGAGCAACCAGCGACGCATATCCTCGAAGCGCTTGCCCTCGTATGCGAACTCGATCTGACGCTCATAGAGAATAGCTGCCATACAAGCTGCCTCATCAGAATTAAGATTTGCAGGCAATCCATAGTTATTCTCAGAGGTGTAGCCAACACG